>JANLHQ010000031.1 GCA_024654415.1 Candidatus Azambacteria bacterium
TCCGAAACACAAGGAATCGGGTATTAGGGACTTTTGCTTGTTTCCTACCCTACTCCTTAAATACCAAAACAAGCTACCCTTTGTAGAATCATATGAGAATATTGTCTGCACGCGGGTTCGATTCCCGCCATCTCCACAAGTACAAAAACCAGCCGCGCGAAAGCGGGGCGATTTTTGTTTGTGGAGATGAGCGAGGCAACTGCTTGCCTCGCGTGCGGGAATCAAACGGCGGAGTGTTATGCGCGCGATCTATCGGAGCGCGCATCGCGAGCCGCGTCCAGCGGCACTTATGAACGTAGTGAATTTGTGACCGCGGGACATTCCCGCCATCTCCATGAGAAAAAGATGCCTGACCCACTTTCCCTATGGGTAAATTTAAACAGCGGGCTTTTTGAGCAACAAGACTTTCTTGATAGCGGCAAGCCCTGCGATATACAGCACTAGCACACCAATATCTTGCCCAATCGCAAAAGAGTTGTTTGGTGTTACAAATCCAAAACTATCACCGGACAGTAACATCAAAATCAGTAAAACACCAACGATTGCAAGAAAAATATCTTTTTTATTTCTTTTCATGTAATCATTATAAAATAATGGTTAAAATCGTCAAACTCTTTATTATTTCATAATAATTTGGTATAAAATAACCATGTTTGAGAGGATTATTACAGTATATCTCGTCCAAACTTGCAGTGTTCCAGATCCAAGCTTTTGGTGTGTCGTTACATTAAAAACAGGGTCTGTTTTTATGTGGCTGATAAGTGTATTCGGTCCAATGTTCTTTTTCTATGCTGCATATCGTGGCGGCATTGAAAATGCTCGCAGAGAAGGACATTCGCTGAAGAGTATTTTACTTGTTTTGACAGTGATAGCTGTTTTGCCATTTATATTCTTACCACTTTGGCTTGCGTTTATAATAGATATTTCCGCGGTCATAGGTGTAATTATTGCCATAGTGGTTCAACGATATAAAAATCAAAAAGAACCACCCACGAAGCATTAGATTAAAAAACCTTACAAAAACCAGCCCTGCGAAAGCGGGGCGATTTTTGTTTGTGGAGATGAGCGAGGCAACTGCTTGCCTCGCGTGCGGGAATCGAAGAGCTTTTCGTTATTTATGAGGAGCTTTGCTTTGAATAAATCGAAAAGGTGTACTGCTCCTGTAAGGAGAGAT
>JANLHQ010000046.1 GCA_024654415.1 Candidatus Azambacteria bacterium
TATTCTTTGATCGACACGGAAATTCTTATCAAAGAACACAAAGAGGCGAAGGGGCGCAAAAAGGAAGAAGCGATAATGATCCTCAATCACAAAAAAACCCTGGATTATATTTTTTCCAATCAAATCCATTTCAAGACAATAACTATCCGAAAAATAGAAGGCCTGCACCATCTTCTTACGCAGGATCTTTCAATTTCAAAGGGATTGAGAAAAAAAGCGGTCGGCATCGTTGGTACGGCATATCGGCCGCTCGACAATGAGCATCAGGTGCGGGAAGCGATAGAAAAAACAACCGCATTGATCAACGGCTTTTCTGACCCTTTTTCAAAAGCGCTCGCGGCAATCCTTTTGACTTCGTATATCCAGCCATTCGAAGACGGGAATAAACGAACATCGCGTCTTTTGGGCGATGCAATCTTGCTTGCGCATGATGTTTGCCCGCTTTCGTATCGGAGCATAGATGAAGCGGATTATAAAAAGGCGATCATACTTTTTTACGAGCAAAATAATGCGCGGTTTTTCAAAGAATTGTTTGTTCAGCAATACAAATTTGCCGTGGAGAATTATTTTTTGTCATAAAGTCCCTTATTGCTCGGAGAAGGCAGGTAAGAAATTCGTGATGAGCTCAATACATAAGTTTTAAATTTTGGTATTACAATCCTTGTTTTTCAGATATTTGCATGAAAAACACATTGTGTTATGATATACTGTACAGATAAGTACAGGAAAAATGAACAATAAATCTATACAATACAAAAATAATGATCCCAGGACATCTGCGGGCGAGCGAATCTCTCGTATTGCGGCGCTTGACGAAGTGCTTTTTCATGCTGGTGATGCGGCGAATATCTGGGGTATTAGAAATAAGAGCACTTTAAACACAACGCTTTCGAGATATGTCGCAAGCGGGGCTATTCGTCGTGTTTACAAAGGGCTTTATTCTATAAAAAACATCAACGATATCGATCCTTTTCTTTTGGGTATTAAAGCAATCCATGCGCCTGCATATGTGTCATGCGAGTCAGTGCTGTATCGGGAAGGGGTCCTTAATCAGCCTCCCCGAGAAATCACTCTCGTAAGCGCGTCTTCGAAGCGTTTTTCGATCGCCGGTAGGGAGTATCGGTCGCGGAGGATGCGCGATGCATTTTTAATGAATGATGCGGGAATCGAAATAAAAAACGGAGTCCGTGTCGCGGCGCTCGCGCGCGCTGTTGCCGATATGCTGTATTTCAGTCCGAAAAAATATTTTGATATCGGAGATTCCGGCGTAATACAGTGGGAGGAGGTGAAGCGCATTGCGGACGCCGTCGGGTATAGAATAAAAATAAAAGCATGATGATAGTTCCGGATAAAAAAGATGCCATTCATAAGGCGTGGCTGTATCGGATACTCGAGGCGATAGCCGATGATGTATATCTTGTCGCGGTTCTTTATTTTAAAGGAGGGACATGCGCTTCGATGCTCGGGTGGCTGGATAGGTTTTCAATTGATCTCGACTTCGATTATGCGGGCAACGAGAGCGATATCGAGAAGACGCGCGCCGCTCTGGAGGCTATTTTTGTAAAATTCGGTCTTTCTATAAAGGACAAAAGTAAAAGAGGGATCCAGTATTTTTTACGATACGATGATGCCGCATCTGATAGAAAGATCGTGAAAATAGACGCTTCCTTTCCGCTTTTTCATGCGAGCAAATATGCGCCGGCGAGATTTCTGGAGATAGATCGCATTCTCACCTGTCAAACAAAGGAAACGATGTTCGCGCATAAGCTTGCGGCGGTTACGGATCGGTTTCATAAAACAGGCGGCATTGCGGGCAGGGATATTTATGACATCCACTATTTTTTCATGCACGGCGCGCAGTATGACGCCGATGTCATCAAAGAAAGGACCGGCATGGATGCGAAGAAATTTCTTACAGAACTCGCTGACTTCATTGAGAAAAGAGTGACGGAAAAAATAATTTCCGAAGATCTTAATTCGCTGTTGCCCCATGACAGATTCGCTATCATGCGGACGGTATTGAAAAGAGAAACCATCGGGTTGATACGAGATGAAATACGAAGGGTGGAACGTTTAAAGGTATAATAAGCGGCTGTTTGGCAAACATGGATAACTCTTGTGGCATAAATAACATGGAAAAAAAGATCGGATTTATCGGACAAGGTTGGATAGGGAGGAATTACGCCGACGATTTTGAGCGGCGAGGTTTTGGAGTTGTCCGATATTCGCTTGAAGAACCATATGCGCAGAATAAAGAAAAGATCGCGGAATGCGACATCGTGTTCATTGCGGTTCCGACACCCACAACCCCGAAGGGTTTCGATGGTAGCATTGTTCAATCAGTGCTTGCGCTTATCGGTGAAGAAAAGACCGCGGTGATAAAATCGACGATTCTTCCCGGGACAACAAAAGAACTCCAGAAACAATATCCCCACATTAACTTGCTTTTTTCTCCGGAGTTTTTGAGCGAGAAGACGGCAGCGCAAGACGCGGCAAATCCATTTGCTAATATTGTGGGTGTTCCTGCGCGGGATGATCGATATGAGCGCGCGGCCACGCGTGTTCACCGCGTGCTTCCCAAGGCGTCCTTTACACTCACCTGTGACAGTGATGAGGCGGAGATCATCAAGTACGCTCACAATATAAGCGGCTATACGCAGATCATCACATTTAATCTTCTTTATGATTTCGCGCGCAGCATGGGGCATGACTGGAGTAATATTGGAAAAGCCATTGCCGCCGATCCTTTTATGAGTGGCTATTATGCAAATCCTGTACATAAGAGCGGGCGTGGCGCAGGAGGTAATTGTTTTATAAAAGATTTCGCGGCGTTCACTAATATATACGAAGAATCTGTATTGAACGATGAAAAAGGAGTGAGGGTGCTTCGCTCGCTTGAATCAAAAAATAAAGAACTTCTCACGAAAAGTAAAAAGAATCCTGATATTCTTAAGAATGTCTACGGAGAAGAATAAGCGGACATTTTCAAGACATGAAACTTCTCATTGTAACCCAAAAGATAGACAAAAACGATGCGATACTTGGATTTTTCCATGGCTGGATCGCCGAATTCGCGAAACACTGCGAGCGCGTAACGGTTATTTGTCTTTTTGAGGGTGTTCATCATTTACCGGAAAATGTAAAAGTGCTTTCGCTCGGCAAAGAGAAAAAACATTCGCGCCCGCAATACCTCACGCGTTTTTATCGCTACATCTGGCAAGAACGGAAAAATTATGACGTAGTGTTCGTGCATATGAATCCCGAGTATGTTGTGCTGGGGGGATTGCCCTGGAAAACGTTGGGAAAGAAGGTTTTCTTGTGGTATACTCACAAGTCAGTGAACCTTAAACTAAGAATCGCTGAGAGTCTTACTACTCTTATTTTTACCGCCGCAAAAGAGAGTTTTCATTTGGTTTCAAAAAAAGTGAGGGTGGTGGGGCATGGTATCGATGTTGGACGATACGCGGAATCGCTTACGCCAGTTCGCACACCTCCAAGGATTGTAAGCGTTGGGCGCATTACACCGATAAAGCGCCTCGAAGTTATGATAGAAGCGGTGAAGGCGCTTGAAAACAACGGGATCCGAGTCCACCTTACGCTTATAGGAGGGCCCGTGATGCCAGATGACAAAAAATACGAAGATCGTTTACACGCGCTCATACACGCGCTTGAACTAAAAGATGGTGTTTCGCTCGTAGGTCCTATGTCACACGACAGTATGTCTGATGAGTATCGAAAGTATGATATTTCGATTAATATGGCGCCAACGGGTGGCATTGATAAGGCGGTACTGGAGTCGATGGCGTCTGGACTTGTTGTTATTGTTGCTAATAAAGCATTTACGCAGTACTTCGGTAAATATGTTGATATGCTTCTTTGTAAGGCATCTCCCGAAGAT
>JANLHQ010000036.1 GCA_024654415.1 Candidatus Azambacteria bacterium
ATTATCTGTCGCTATTACACACTTAATCCCGCTTTTACGGAGATCTTGTATTATTTTTAAAAGACCATCAAAGGCGTAGCTCATATTTTGACAGCTATACGAAAGGTCATCGATAATCTCTTTTTTTGAAAGACCGACTTTTTCGCTTAACAATTCAGCAATGTCTTCAGATACAACATCGCCAAGCATCCACTTCTTTATAACATCTCCATTATTCATAAAAAGCTCTCTTGTCAATATTTCACTTTTATCACGATTTGGATGATTGTCATTATGCCATTGCTCCCAAAAAAGAGAATGAGAAAGAGTCTTATTCCAATCAAAAAATAATGTTTTATATACTTTTTTCATAAAAAAGAGGTAATCAAACTAATGATTACCTCTCAATTATATTACATGATTCTTGTGGAGTAAATATAGCCTCCTTAACCTCAGAAAAAACATCCTCTATCTGATTATCAGCATAGTTGAACCGATGCAATGCGGGTTGTGCAAACGTATGGTAAAACATCTTAAGCCTTTTAATGGAGGCATATGCGATGAATGTCTCGTTAAAAAATTCAAAAGCGGCCTTACTTTAGAAGACGCAAAGAAAAAAACATGTGGCTGTCTGCATAAGGAATTAGAACAACTCCATGCCTTGTCACAAAAATAACATATTTAACCACAGCCCGATATTTCATATCGGGCTTGTTTTATGGCTTTTTTTGTAATTTGGTGGTAAATTCTTTTCATGCGCATCCTCGCTATTGAAACATCATGTGATGAGACCGCGTGTGCGGTAGTGGATGTTGTGGGAAAGACCACCCCGCACTTTACCGTCCTCTCAAATGTTATCTCTTCACAAGTAAAGCTCCACGCGCCCTATGGCGGCGTGGTGCCAACCCTTGCCTCACGCGAACACCTTAAAAACATTCCACATGTTTTTAAAAAAGCTCTTTCGAAGGCGAGCACAACTATGGAAGATATTGACGTGATTGCGGTCACCTACAGTCCAGGGCTTGTCATCGCCCTTCTTATTGGCGTGAGTTTTGCGCGCGGACTTGGCTACGCCTACGGCAAAAAAATAATTCCCGTGCATCATGTTGCCGCACACATATATTCAAACTGGCTTTCGAATACAAAGATTGTATTTCCTCTCTTAAACATTGTGGTATCAGGTGGGCACACAGAGCTTGTACTTATGAAGCGTCTTGGCTCGTACACGCTTCTTGGTGAAACACGTGATGATGCCGCGGGTGAGGCATTTGATAAGGTGGCAAAAATGCTAAACCTAGGTTATCCGGGTGGTCCCGCTATCTCTGCATGTGGAAAAAATGGTGATGCGTCTCGGTTCGTATTGCCTCGCCCTATGATTGCAAGCGGTGATTATGACTTTTCTTTTTCCGGCCTCAAAACTGCCGTCATTCATTGTATAAAAAAGCATCCGGAGATCATGAGCAACAAAACTGCGCGTAGGGATTTTTGCGCGTCCTTTGAACAAGCGGTTGCCGACGTCATTACTAAAAAAACAATGCGGGCAGCACAAGAATATCATGTAAAAACTATTGCACTATCGGGAGGCGTCTCTGCAAACACTCGCCTTCGCGAGCAACTCACACAAGCGGTAACCACACACCTGCGCGCCGCTACGTTTATCGTTCCCGCGCGAGGATTTTCCACCGACAATGCCGCGATGATTGCGGCAGCAGCATACTTTACTCGCGCACGCGCGACCACGTGGAAAAATATCGACGCATCCGCGCACGCACCACTTCGGTAAGGCTGGCATAAAAAGCTGGCATAATGCTACAATAATCCTGTATGTCTCTATCAGAAAGAATAGAAAAATTTAATTCGGCGTACGACCCTAAAAAGGTCGAGCACGCTATTTATACGCGCTGGGAAGAAAGCGGGTTTTTTAATCCTGATAATCTCCCGGAAAGGCACGTCGAGCCATACTCGATTATGCTCCCACCCCCCAATGTTACCGGCACACTCCACATGGGGCACGCGGCTATGCTTGCCATTGAAGATGTTTTAATCCGCTTTGAACGTATGCGCGGAAAACGAACGCTCTGGCTCCCCGGCACTGATCACGCCTCGATTGCCACGCAATCAAAAGTAGAAGAGATACTTTCAAAGAAGGAAAACACGACACGACATGTTCTTGGCCGCGATGCATTTCTTGATCAAGTAACAGCATTTGCCCGCGAAAGCCATGACACCATCGTATCGCAGGTAAAAAAAATGGGTTCATCAGTAGACTGGAGCCGCGAAGCATATACGCTGGACGAAACGCGGCATCACGCGGTACATACCGCATTCAAAAGAATGTATGACGCCGGGCTTATCGTGCAAGGCAACCGCATCGTTAATTGGGACCCGAAAGGGCAGACCGTCATTTCAGACGATGAAATTATTTATAAAGAAGAGACCACAAAATTTTATTATTTCAAATATGGTCCGTTCACCATCGGCACTGCGCGGCCAGAAACAAAATTTGCCGATAAATATGTTGTCATGCACCCTGATGATGTGCGGTATAAAGAATACACTCACGGACAAACACTCGAGGTAGAGTGGATCAATGGCCCCCTTACCGCAACCATTATAAAAGACGGTGTAGCAAATCCTGAGTTTGGTACTGGCGTGATGACTATTACGCCGTGGCATAGCACTATTGATTTTGATATAGCCGAACGCCATAAACTCGAAGGAGAGCAAATTATAGATAAATATGGAAAGCTTCTTCCTGTTGCGGGTGAATTCGCGGGCATGAAAATAAAAGATGCGCGAGAAAAGATTGTTGAAAAGCTTGCCGCGAAAGGATTGGTTGTAAGCGTAGAAGAAAATTATCTGCACAATGTTGCAACCGCAGAACGCACCGGGGCTACTATCGAGCCACAGGTAATGAAGCAGTGGTTCGTCGCTGTTACCAAAGAATTTACGATTCCCCACTCCGAGATCCCCGGCATCCCTTCCGGGTCGCGTACGACGCTCAAAGATATTATGCGCAGCGCAGTTGAGAGTGGCGCAACGCATATCATGCCTGAACGATTTGAAAAAATATATTTTCACTGGATCAATAATCTTCGCGACTGGTGCATCAGCAGGCAGATATGGTTCGGCCATCGCATTCCTGTATGGTACCGCGGTGAAGAGATATACTGCGATGTTACGCCACCAGAAGGCGAGGGATGGGAACAAGACCAGGACACGCTTGATACATGGTTCTCGTCTGGTCTGTGGACATTCTCAACGCTCGGATGGCCTGAACAAACAAAGGACCTTGCAACATATCACCCCACCAATGTACTTGAGACAGGATATGACATTATCTTCTTTTGGGTTGCGCGCATGATCCTTATGAGCGGCTTTCACCTTGGGACCATACCATTTAAAAATGTATATCTGCACGGTCTTGTGCGCGACGAAAAGGGGCGAAAAATGTCTAAATCCCTTGGCAATATCATCAACCCACTCGACATGATCGAAAAATACGGTGCGGATGCAACGCGCATCTCGCTTATTATTGGTGCCGCTCCGGGCAATGATACCAAGCTCTCCGAAGAACGGATTCGTGGATATAAGCATTTTGCCAATAAGCTCTGGAATATCACTCGCTTTGTAGTCGAGAACAGAGCTCACACTGATAGCGTTGTCACGCAAGAAGAAGATAAAAAGCTCCTTGAAGAATTTAACACCGTTGCTCGCGAAACCACAGCCCACATTGAAGCATTTCGCCTCGACCTCGCCGCAGACACCTTATACCATTTCGTATGGCACCGTTTTGCAGATGTTATCATCGAAGAAAGCAAGCCAATCCTTCGGGGAGACAACGCAACTGCCCAAGCATCGCGACAAGCGACACTTTTTGCGCTACTCGTCGACTCACTAAAACTTCTCCACCCCTTCATGCCATTCATCACCGAAGAAATATATGGCAGTATTTCTCACCCTAATGCACCTCTGCTTATGATTGAAGAGTGGCCAACTATGTAATCATGATTATTGCACACTACTCGCTCGGGAAACTTGCCTTTCTTATTGCGCTTGGCATTACCCCGAGTCTGATTTGGATGTGGTACTATCTTAGAAAGGACATCAACCCGGAACCAAAAGGAATGGTGTTAAAAGTTTTTTTATTCGGTTTTTGCTCCACTTTTATCGCGTTTGGCATAGAATGGGTGCTTATCACGGCTCTTCTTGATTTAAAAACCTCATGCCCACGATGTGAATTAATTATTCCTCAGCTTCTCGGTGCCACAGGCGCAGGCCCCATACTATTCACTCTTTCTTTTATGGTGCTCGGCATACTTGCATTTGTAGAAGAATGGGTGAAATTTGTTGCGGCACGGCTTGAGATCATCCGCTCACGTTATTTTGATGAACCAGTCGATGCAATGATTTATTGCGTTATCGCGGCGCTTGGCTTTGCTGCGGCAGAAAATATTGGCTACATTCTACAAAACGCTGACTATGCTATCGGTATCGCGTATTTTCGCTTTATCAGCTCAACCCTCCTGCACACATTTGCATCAGCAATCTTGGGATATTTCTTTGCTCTTTCGATTATTCACGCAACCAAGCGCATTGTGCTTGTAAGTACTGGTCTTGCGCTCGCCACCGTATTGCACACTCTCTTTAATTTCCTTATAATTACATCAGAACAAGGCGGATACACGATGGCATTAGTTATACTTCTCATGGTTTTCTCATACTTTTTTGTACTCCACTTATTTGAACGAGTGAAAAAACTTAGTTTCGTGCACATATCATAAACTATTATGGAAAAAGAATCTTTTCTTGGAAGAATCACAGGAACACAAAACGAACGTCGCTTAGGTGCTACGGGAGAAAACACTACTCCTCCTACGCCACAAAGTACCCCAAAAGTACGCAGACCAAAAGAATGGCTCATTGATGCAACAGAAGGGCAACTCTCCCTCGATGTATATCAAACCGAAAACGATGTAGTAATCAAGTCAACTGTTGCAGGGATATCCTCAGATGACATTGATATCACCATCACCAATGACATGCTTACCGTAAAGGGCTCGCGATCGTGCGACGAGGAAATACGACCTGAAGACTACTACTATCAAGAATGCTACTGGGGGCCTTTCTCCCGCTCTGTTATTCTTCCCGCTGATGTTGAAGCTGATCTCATCAAGGCAACACTTAAAAACGGCATTCTCACAATACGACTACCAAAATCAGAGAAAATAAAGACAAAGAAGATATCTATTAATGCCGAATAATGTGTTACGCCGTATCACAAAACTTATAGTTATCACAGCGGCGCTCGTGCCGCTGTGTTTGTTTTTTGCCCTCATGCTGTGCAATTATCGGGCTATCTCTTACGGTGTCACCGTAAGCGGTTATGGCATAGGTGGTAAGAGCATCGCCGAAGCAAAGCAAACCCTTGCTCAAAATGCAGCGTACTTCCAATACACAAAAACAACACTTGTATTCGGCGACCAGACATGGAAAGCATCGCCAAGCGATCTCGGCGTAACATTCGATATCGATGCAACTATTCAAGACGCATACCGCGTGGGAAGGACTAAGAATATCTTTAGCAATATTGTTACACAAATACAAGCTGGGCTAGTTGGCAATCCTATGGTCTTTCTAACATCGATTGATGAACGCGCACTGGATTCATATCTTACGGAGCACCTTACGATCACTGAGCAAAGAGCAGTAAACGCCGCGCTTGTTTTTAATAAAGAGACGGAGAAATTCGAAATAACTCCATCAAAAACGGGTATTGTGATAAACCAAAGCATGCTGAAGGATGCATTGCTTCACAGTGCTGCGCGCGGGGTCCCCGAAATCATCATACTCGAGCGAAAGGATGACCAGCCGGTTCTTTCTGATGCGGCGCTTGAGCCTGTTGTGCGGCAAGCAAACCAGCTGCTGGCGCGCGCACCTATCACACTTACTTACGCTAACCCAACCGACAACACCATACGCCACCCGTCCTCGCGCGGGCAACAATACGTCCTCACAAAAGAACAATTAAAAAACCTGTTAACTCCTACACAAAAGCAGGGAGTACTTGTTGCGGGTATCAATGAAGAAATGATGAAAAACATTCTCATCGAGCTCGCGCCGTCCATCAACCAAAAGCCTCAAAATGCTGTGCTTACCTTCGATGGTGATAAGGTGAAGGAATTTGTGCTTTCCAAAAACGGCATTGAACTCGACATCCCTGCGAGTATTGA
>JANLHQ010000040.1 GCA_024654415.1 Candidatus Azambacteria bacterium
TCCCGGCCCAGAAAGACCCTGGGGTTTTACACTCCTTCAGAAACCTTTTATCACTTAATCACCGGTCGGAAAATTGCGTTGGGAGCTTGAATTCAGCAATGAGTGAGTTTAAGAAGCTGATTTGAATAGAAGCCATCGCAGTGATATGGTTGATATATGTTTACTAAGATGCTCACAGGACAGACCCTTGTTCTACGAGCTTATCAAAAAGAAGATGTTCCGTATTGGCAACGATGGGACACTGATCAATTAGTGCAGGCGTATATGCCCGCATCAGAAAGCGCGCCAACGAGCGACGAAGAACAGCTTGCGTATCTCGAAGTGTGTAGAGATGAAAATAATGCGTATTATTGGAGTATTGTGTGGAAGGAAAATAGTTCCCTCATTGGAAGTATTGCGCTTACAGATGTTAATCATCATCACGGACTCGGTGAGCTGGGAGTTGTTATTGGTGAAAGGGAATCTTGGGGGAAGGGAGTTGCAACAGAAGCTATCGGGCTTGTGGTAGCCTGCGCATTTTCAGAGATGGGGTTGAGAAAAATTACCGCAGAATATGAAGAGGGAAATACGGGGATAGAAAAAGCACTGCTTAAAAATAATTTTCAAAAAGAGTGTATCAAGTTACAATCTAGGATAAAAGTCGGAGCACCTATTAATACGGTGAGCTATTTTATTCTTCGTAAGGATTAATTCGCGCTCGCCTCGTTGTGATGGGGCTATTATAATTTACAGTAATACAAAATATGGAGAATCATATAACAACTAAAGTGGGGGTATATTGCATTATAGAAAAAGACGGCAAGATTTTACTCGCGCAGGAAGCAAAGGGTGGAATTAGTGGTACGTGGAGTATTCCCGGGGGAAAGGTAGACGAAGGAGAGTCATTTGAAGAGGCAGTAAAAAGAGAGGTGAAAGAAGAAACCAATCTCGATGTTTTTGATATGGAAGAAATGAGTATAATACAAGAAGAGCCGAATCACACCGTAAAGCATATTTTTATAGTAAAAACTGATGGTGAGATCGCGCCGCAAGAAGGTGAAATCTTGGACGTGCGATGGTTTTCTTTTGAAGAGGTACAAGAAATGAAAAATGAGCTAAGAAAACCCTGGGTGCTTACTATAATAGAGGAATATTTTAATCGACAGCAATGATTTAACCAACCCCTTTGTTTTATGAGAAAATATTGGCCCTGTCTGATTTTTTATAATATCCCCGATGGGGATATTATTTTTTTGATAACGGGTAGTTATAAGCTATTGAGATATTATATGATATTGCTAGATTCAATTATGTATGATATAGAAACCACACAGCAAATGCCGCATATTTCTTTAAAAATTAAATATAGAAAACCTTAACGAGGGAGGAATAGAATATGAATATAAGGGGTGTTTGGGATAAGGCGGTTTCTTTGCGCGACTGCCTGGCTCACCAAAGGACAGTAACAAGCAGGCGGCGTTACGCCGAAGATGAAGATCCGTTTAACGTTAAGAATTGTTTCGTAAGCGATGAAGCAAAGATCTTGTCCAGTAAAGCATTCCGCGTGCTGGGAGATAGAACGCAGGTTTTTACTTTTCCGGAAACACCGTTAATCCGCGACCGTAAGGCGCACACCATGGAAGTGGTTGCCTCGGCGACCATAGCCACGGAGATGCTTGGTCTTAACACTGACCTTGCCAGGGCGGCGGCGCTGGGACACGATATCGGGCATGTTCCATTTGGTCACATCGGCGAGGAATGGATAGCGAGAGCAATGGGCTCGAAAAAGTTTTGCCACGAGATCATGGCGTCGATCATTGCGCAGAAAATTGAGCGCAAAGGGCGCGGATTAAATCTAACGTGGCATACGCTTGATGCGATGCTGCGGCATAGCGGCACCATGGCACGCGCGGAAATGTCGCAAGAAGCATGGGTGGTACGCTACGCCGATAAGTTCGCGTATATCTTTCACGATGTGAATGATATTGTAAGCCGGATGAAGTATCCTGTTTCGCGGGAATTGATGGATGTGGTCAACATCTTTGGAGTATCGCAGCGAGAAAGAACAACTACCGCGATCGCCGGGCTGGTCGTCGAATCGGCTGATTGTGGTCGTGTCAGTTTTGAGAGTTCTGCTCTTGCGCGAAAGTTCATGCTCCTCAGATCCCTGATGTACGAGATCTACCCGCGTGTTACTCAACAAAATGTTGATAGCATGATGGAGCCAGTATTCGAGTTTCTTTCAACGCTCAATATTGGAAATCCATTCCTTTTACTCGCTTTGATGACCGACACGGATGTGGTAAAGATAGCTTCACGGAAGGTAAGGGGTATGCAGGCGTTCAATCTTACTTCGGTAAGTGAAATAGCCCCACATCTTCCGGCGATCGGAAAAATAGATCTCTGCGACCCTGATCTCGAATGGAATTCATTTAATCCAGAAAAGGAGGTAATGCGATGAATGGTGAGCGGGTGATAAAGCGTTTTGCAATGCAACTCAAGAGAGCCGGATCCATTTATGTTGTCTGCCCTGTTGATATTACGACGGGAATAAATATGGAAAATGCAACGCACCCCATTGAGGATTGTTTTGTCCCTCGTAAAAAGACACAAAACGAGTTGGGGATAACCGGACTCATTTGCCGGCATTGCCACGACTCAGGACTTTAAAGATGTACATTCTCATAAAAAGCCACCCTAAAACAGGTGGTTTTTTATTTTAATAAGGAAATTTTATTTACACTAAATAAAATTTCCTTATTCTCCTTATCTTTGAGTGAATTTCCTTATTGATATTTCAGGAAAATATGCCGGGGGATGAAAATAATCTGTCTACCTCATGCCAATGGAGGTGCTTATCGTTGACCGCGTGGTAACGAAAAGGGTATTATCAAATCATTATGGCAACGGAAGAATCAAAAGCAGAACTCTCAAAGGGTGCGCGTATCGCAAGAAGCGCGACGACCATTACAATGGTTGCGCTTGTTGCGTTGATGGCGTGGTATCAATTTGGAGGAGCTGAACATTCTATTCTCGCGTCGCTGAAGGGCAACGTCGTTTCATTGATGAACTCCGCCCGCGAAGTGGTTACTTCACAGGGTGAAGGAGAAAAGTTATCCACAACTAATGAGGGGAGTTTTTCGGTAGAAGCGGCGAGTACCCCGTGGGAAGTAAGTACGGCGCAGGAAGGGGAGAGTGTGTGGGGCGTGTATAAGGAAATGCTCGCTGATAAGGATGTCGATTTCCGCAATCAAACGGTGAACGGACTCAAAAACATCACGATACTGCAAAACAACATTCCCATGGAGCGGCTTGCTACAAATTCACTCGCCCTCGGACAGGAGTATTCGGTGTTGAGTACTGACGCCGCTACGAAGTATGCGAGCAAGGTAAAAGAGGCAAACGAGAAGCTACAAGGAGGGGCATCTTTGAGCGACTTAAGCCCTGACCTGCAAACGGCGTATCAGCTTGCCAACGCGCCATCATACGACTTCCTCTATTCGCTTTCTGTGGATAACATTCACTCGGTATACGAATAAGCCCCGTCATTCATTGTAGTAGCACAGGAAGACGGGACTGCTGTTTGTTACCAATCGCTACGCTCTTGGACAAACAGGGAGCAGATTGACAGCTTGAACGATTTTATATATTTTACTAAGAGTATGGCATTTAATCTTTCCACAATTATTTTTTGGCTCACATTTCTTACCTGCGATCATCGCGGAAAGTTAGTTGTTGCTGAAAGATAAGGGGAGATAACGATAAAAACAACAAACCGGCTTTCCGCGCAACGGAAAGCCGGTTTTTATTTGCACTTTAAAAATCATATAAACGCCACACAAAAAAAGGAGGGGAAAATGAAATGTACTAGCCCGAGCACCACAGACAGGATGTGCGCTGAGGTTGAGATGAAGGTTGTAGAAAGGACGGATATTCGTTCGTCGGAGGCGCCGTTTTTTATTGCTTCCGCCCATACGGTTCGTTACCCGGATACGGTTAAGGCCGCGCTTGGCATTCTCTATTCGAGATATAACGCGGCGTTTAATCCTCTGGTCAGGGCAAACCGGGAGTGGCAACACGATTACCGGCACGCGGTGGGGTGTGACGGCACATCGATCAACTTCTGTATCCAGGTCGATATGACCGGGCTTACCGAAGAGTTTCTGCAGGAGGCGGTGTGCATGCCTGAGGACGCGGTGTGTGATGTGATGCGCAAAAACATCTTCGAGATCGAGAACAGTATCGCGATGTATCAGTTGCTGGAACGGTTTTTTGAAAAAAACGGCGAAAGTCGTTTTCGGACCGGCTGGCGCGCCACTTTAAACGACCTGCGCCATCAGTTTGGTAAGCCGATCGCGCTTCTGGCCGTTACAAAGCAAAAACACGAGGCGATGTTGTCTTCTGAGTTCGGTCTCGGTGTCGGTGAATCGCCAAGTGATGCGGATGTCCTTGACCTTACGGGATTCGACGCATTCTTCGGACCTGAGGAATTCAAGCAACACCTTGCTTCCAATGGAGGGGAGAGCGAATATCTCTTGTTTGTAAGGTCATCGGACCCTGTTTCGAAGTTGAGGAATCCGGAAGAGGAGACGGAGGATTCGATCCTTAACGACCGGAATATCCGTCAGGTCATCAAGAGGAACGCGATCACATTCAACGTTGACGATCCCGCATGGCCCGTCGGCGATACTCGCCGCATCAATGATACCAAGTGGTATATGCCGCCGCTCGGCATCGCTTGTCCGCTTGGCATTGACGCGAAGCTGAACTCCGATGAAGTGCATACCTATCTCAGCAACACCCTTAAAGTGGGTCGTGAGCGTATGCTTCGCTTCAAGCCCGCCCAGGGTGCTTACGGGTGCTATGGACATCGGAGAGGGTCGCTTATTACCGATCGAGGGTTGCGGAGCGATCTTCGTCGGGAGCTTCGCCGTCGCGGATCGTATATGGTTCAGCCGGAGCTTGAGTCGCCGACAGCGGTTGATGAACACGGCAGAGGGTACGCGTACATTGATCGGGTATTCTTTGCCTACATTTCCAACAAACCCACCTTCATAGGCGGATTCCGTTCATTTATGCCTCTGGATTCTGAGGAGGCGAAGTTCGGAAGAAATCACGGGAGCAAAGACACTGTTTGGGCTGAAATTGTATAAGGCAGACCGGCAGTGGTATACTAGAGCCGCGCACACTATAATGGTGATGCGCGGCTTCTTTTTTTTCAAGCCCTATACATATATGGTTCACGACATTGTAGCGCTTACAAAAAAACTTATTTCGATACGCTCGACGCCTGACAATGCAAAGGCGTTGGAAGAGATCTTGAATCTTGCCTTGGCGGAAGTAAAAGGGTACCGCATTGAGCGATTTGAACGCGGCGGGGCAAAAAGCGCCCTTGTGTATAACACGAAACAAAGACCAAAAAAATTCAAGGTCATACTAAATGGACATCTGGATATCATTCCCGGGAAGGATCATCAATACAAACCCTACGTAAAAGGAAGTAAATTATACGGAGTTGGCGCGATGGATATGAAGGCAAGCGTGGCATGCCTTATCGCGGCATTTAAAGCGGTCGCGCATACGGTGGATTATCCGATAGGGCTCCAGCTGGTGACCGATGAAGAAATAGGAGGATTTAACGGAACGAAATATCAGATAGAAAAGGGGGTAAAAGCGGATTTTGTCATCGTCGGGGAAAATACGGAATTTGATATTGAAAATAAAGCAAAGGGGATAGTGTGGGCAAAGATATCCTCAAGGGGCAAGGCGGCGCATGGCGCATATCCGTGGAAGGGGGATAATGCGGTAAGCAATATGCTTGTGTTTTTAAACCGGGTGGAAAAAAAATATCCGTCTCCAAAAAAAGAAAAATGGGTCACAACGGTGAATCTTGCCAACATTAAAACAAACAACACGGCATTCAATAAAATACCCGACTCTTGTGAATTGTGGCTCGACGTGCGATATGTTCCCGAAGATGGGGCGCGCATCGTGAGTGATTTAAAAAAAATGCTACCTAAAGGGTTTGTCATGGAAGTGCTCGCGAAAGAACCGGCGCTATCCACGGATGAAAACGATCAGTATGTGCAATTGCTTATGGGGGTGATAAAACGGGTCGCCGGCAAAAAGCCACGCGCGCTTTCCGCAAACGGCTCATCGGACGCCCGTCATTTTGCCGGAGCGGGGTGTCCGGCAGTTGAGTTTGGCCCTAGCGGCGGCGGAATGGGAAGTGATAATGAGTGGGCCGACATTCCCAGCTTGGAAAAATATTTCCAGACGCTAAAAACGTTTTTACTGCAGTTGGGGGAATAATAGAGTTGAGCTACAATGGGCACTTTACAAGGAAGGCGCATTGTGCTACACTTTTTCAGTAACAATTTTCAAGAAATCATGTTCAGTATCATCGAAACAGGCGGCAAACAGTATGTGGCTGAAGTCGGCAAAAAAATTAAAATAGAGAAGTTGGAGGTGGAAGAAGGAAAGAATGTCGTATTCGACAAGATTTTGTTGGTTGCGTCCTCTGATGATGATGTAAAAGTTGGTAAACCATATGTTGCTGGTGCAACGGTTACCGCAGAGGTTGTACAGCAGGGTAAAGGAGATAAGGTTATCTCTCTCAGGTATAAACCAAAAAAGCGAGTACGAGTGAAAAGAGGTCATCGTCAGTTATTTACGGAAGTAAAGATTACAGAGATCGAAGGAGGAAAATAAATATACAAGTTTAAAAAAACACCGCGTTTATCGCGGTGTTTTTTTATTTTCTATTTTCAAGCGCGTTGATTAGTGTTTGTTGATCCGCGTATTCCAGCTCAGCGCCGGAGGCGAGTCCGCGTCCGAGACGATGGACTGCAACGCCAAGCGGTATGATCAATTTTGTAAGATAGAGCGCGATCGCATCGCCCTCTACGGTTGCGTTCATCGCAATCACTATTTCCATACTTTTTTGTTTTTCTGAGGGAAGCTGTTTTTTAATGTATGTGATCCTATCTAGCAATTTATTAATGCTTGGTGCTATTGCCCCCTCTAGCACATCAATATTCTCGCCGACAACATGGTAGGTGCCTTTATATATCCCGGTTTTTTCTATTGGATCAATATCTGATTCACGCTCTACTACACACATCGTGGTTTTGATACGTTTCACGTTTGCACATATTGCGCATGTTTTTGAATCACCTTCCTCCTCGAATCCCGCAAGGCACACAGGGCAAACCCTAATTTTTTCCTTCAGGGCGGAAATGTCGTGCGTCAGGCGCTCAACAGTGTGTTTTGGTAGTTTTAGGAGGTGGAAAACAATGCGTGCCGCTTGCCGTGGACCAATGCCTGGCAATTCGGAAAGATGATTGATGACTAGTTGAATTGATTTAGGAGTCATACGAAACTCCTATTAAAAGATATCTTGGGGGATCTGAGAGTCTTCAAAGTTAGTCGTGGGGTTTTCGAAGCTCGAGCGTCGTTCATTGAAATAGAGCTCGACGCTACCGAGTGGACCATTACGGTGTTTTGCAACAATAATGTCTGCCATGTTTTTTCTCGATGTATTTTCTTTGTCGCGGTCTTCACGGTAAATAAACATCACAACATCCGCATCTTGTTCGATGCTTCCGCTTTCTCTGAGGTCTGAAAGTTTTGGACGGCGGACAGTGCGCTGCTCCACTGCGCGCGACAGCTGTGAAAGAGCAAGGACCGGTACATTTAACTCTTTTGCGAGTCCTTTCAGTGACCGAGAGATTTCAGTAATTGCTTGTACCGGGGAGTCGTAGGTGCTTCGTGGTTGAATAAGTTGGAGATAGTCGATGACCAATAGGCCGAGTCCATGCGCCGCCTGCAAGCGACGTGCCATAGTACGGATCTGCAGGATATTCAAACTGGAAGAATCTTCGATAAAAATTGGCGCCTCGGAAAGAGTTGATAGTGCATCGCGTATCTTCATAAAATCATTATACTCACCATCTTCAGAAAGCTTCCCCGTTCGCAATTTCCACACATCCACATGCGCTTCTGCGGCGATAAGACGATCCACCACCTGTTCGTTTGACATTTCTAGACTGAATACGCCTACCGGCAGCTTCATCTTGGTTGCCACGTGCCGTGAAATATCAAGTGCGAGTGACGTCTTTCCCAAACTCGGTCGCGCGGCGAGAATGACAAGGTCGGAGCGTTGTAGACCCGCGAGAATATTGTCGAGTCCTGGATAGCCGGTAGGAACACCGCGCGTAAGTCCTTTTTGCTGATGAATGCGCTCGATTCTTTCAAACGCTCCCTCGAGGGTATTTTTGATAGGTGTTAGCTCATTTGAAAGAGAATCTTCTGAAATACTGAATATCTTTTGTTCTGCCTCATCGAGAAGGACATCAGTGTCTTCATCTTCTCGATAGCCGAGCGCGGCGATATCATATGAGGCATGAATAAGGTCCCGTAAGACTCGTTTATGATGCACGATCTTTGCATGCGATACGATATGTGCGGGCGTGGAAACAGTGTTAACAAGGCTGGTCAAATACCCCATGCCGCCGACTTCTTCGAGTACACCGAGCGATTTTAGCCTGTTTGACAGGTTGATGAGGTCAATGGGCTCCTGCTCCTGAAAAAGGTGTACGATTGCATCGTAGATGGTTTGATGGCTCTTCTGATAGAAGTCGCGTGTTTGAATAACATCAGCAACTTTGATAATTGCCTCTTTGTCGAGCAAAAGCGCGCCCAACACCGCCTGCTCCGCTTCAATGTTTTGCGGAGGGACCTTTCCTTCAATAGGGGGTGATGATTTGGTGGTGCGTGACATAGCAGAGAGTATCTTACTTGCTTAGTGGAATAATTTCAAACCCCCCTTTAGTGTCGCGTACTTCGTATCCTTTTTGGCGAATTGCATCGCGCGCAGTGTCCGCATCTGTCCATTTCCCTTCTTTTCTAAATTGTTCTCGTTGCATAGCGATTGCAGTGACTTCTTTCGGTGTGGACGCTTCTTTTCGCATGACAAAAGGAATGCCAAAAATACGCTCTACTTCTTTCAAAAACACCAAAATTTCTTTTGCGCTTTTTACAGAGAGTTTTTCTTGCCGTATTAATGTATTTGCTTTTCGCATAAGCGTAAATAGTGTTGCAAACGCAGAGGGAGTATTAAAGTCATCATCCATGCTTGCAAAAAATTGTTTCCGATATAGTGTAATTGTAAACAAAGAACCAGTGCGGGCTTTTATTTGTTTTAGCTGACGCGCAAAATTCCTAATTGTTTCAAGATTATGTATTGCTTGCGTAAGTAATTTTTCTGAGTAGGGGAGTGGCGAGCGGTAGTGTCGGGATGCTACGAGTAGGCGAAATGCGTCGGGGTCGTGCTGGTCGATCATTTCCTTGCCGGTAATGAAATTCCCGAGTGATTTTGACATTTTTGCGCCGTTGACGGTTACGACCCCGGTATGCACCCAATATTTTACAAATGGCTTCTTACCCGATGCACTCTCCTGTTGGGCGATCTCAGCCTCGTGATGGGGGAATTTTAATTCTCCTGCGCCACCGTGCAAATCGTATTGCGGACCGAAAAAATGTTCCGATATTGCGGTGTCTTCAATATGCCACCCAGGCCTTCCTTTGCCCCACGGTGACTTCCAGGATGGCTCATATTTTTCATTTGCTTCTGTGCGTGCCTTCCATAACACAAAATCATACGGATGTTTTTTGTTTTCATCGATTTCAAGGCGAGTCGATTTATGTAGCTTTGCAAGATTTTGACCGGAAAGCTTTCCGTAGTCTTTGAACCTTTTCACCTCAAAATAAACACTTCCATTCTTTTCGTACGCATACCCCTTTTTGATGAGGCGGGTAACTTGTTTTATGATTGCTGGGATAAAATCTGTCGCATAAGCATATTTTGATACGCCGGTGATGTGCAGTTTTTTGCAGACAGCTTGAAACTCAGTGAAATAACGGTCAGGTATTTCTTTCCAGTGGATATTAGCTTCCTTTGCCGCATTAACGATCTTGTCATCAACGTCGGTGACATTCTGGAGGTAGAAAACCTTATATCCGCGTGCACGAAGATAGCGCGCGATAATATCATAGTTGAGGTATGTTTTTAGGTTTCCAATATGTGCGGAGTTGTATGGCGTGATACCGCAAACGAACATATTCACCTTTTTGCCATTACGTGGCTTAAAGGCTTCCTTTTTTCTTGTGCGAGAGTTATACACGGTAAGCATGAGTGTCATTTTACCACGCAATATGGTTGTTGACAAATATGTCTATGTGGTATATAATGAAATTCTGCAATTTAACAATAAAAGCGAG
>JANLHQ010000041.1 GCA_024654415.1 Candidatus Azambacteria bacterium
TTTCTTCTCTGTCTTTGAGGGTTAACCTCGTATATATTGTTGCCATATCTCGCATCGTAAACCAAATCGGGTTATTGCGTTAGTTTCTTGAACTCGCGTCGCCCTTGCTTGACGGGTTATTTTTTTTCTGGCATATTAATTTAACACCGAAGTTATTTAAAAATCACATACAAGGAGGAACAGGAAATGAAAGAAGAACTGAGAAAAGAAATATGCAAAAAAGTAGCAGGGATTTATGCCGGAAAGAACTGGCATCATAGCCTATCTATAAAGGAAAGGGAGTTGGTTGCTTTGCTGGAAAAAGAAGGGTATATTATACCAAACATACCGGCAAATGGATTTGTAGGCAGAGCAGCATCCTAGTAATCAAAACCCTCAAGACCTAAGCCGCATGGTACGCCCAGCGGTTTTGTTTTTTTTAATAAATCACAAACTCACGCGTACGCGTGAGTTTGTGATAATTGTATTACAAAATATATTTTGCGAGAAAGTATTATCGCGCCTTCTGCCCCATCATACGGTCGTACCAGCTTACCAAGATGGTGCTTGCGATGAAAATAGACGAGTACGTTCCTACGCCGATACCTACGAGCAACATCAATGCGAGATATTTGATGCTTTCACCGCCGAAGAAGTAGATGGCGAGCAATACCAAAATAACCGTCAGCGAGGTGTTGAGCGACCGCACGAACGTCTGATTCACGGAAATATTTACTGTTTCATCAAATGTTTCTCCGTGATGCCGCAACAAATTCTCCCTCACGCGATCGAATACAATAATCGAATCGTGTACTGAATACCCAAGTACCGTAAGGATGGCGGCAATGAATGCGCTCGATATCTCAACATTATAAAAACGACCAAGCACAGCGAAAAGGCCAAGTGGAATTATAACGTCATGGGATAGCGCAATTAACGTTGCAATGCCATATTTCCACGATGAGAGCGGATAAGAGATCTTGCGGAACGCAAGGGCAATATACCCAATGATCAATGCAAGTACTATCGCGGTTGCGGTAAGTGCCTTCGTGCGGAGTTCTTTGCCAATGGAAGGACCGATGGATTCAAAGCTCCTCTGTGTAAACATATTTTCAGGATTCTGCTCTTGTGCAAATTCATTGAGCGCGGCAATCACTTGTTGATGCGTTTGTTCGTCGACATCTCGGAACCGAAGCAGTACGCCCTTTTCTCCGGTCGGCTGAACAACTATTTCACCGAGATTAATGCTTTGTGCTATCTCAGAAATCTCCTGACCTGTTAGCACTGTTGTTTCAAATTCACCTACAAGCAATGAGCCTCCTTTAAAATCAATGCCGAATTTCAGCCCCCACATAAGGAGTGCCGCAATACTCAGCGTGACAAGTACTGCTGAGAACGCATAGTAGAATTTTCGATAGCGGATTATTGGTACCATAAGAATTTGAACTTGCTGAATTTTTCACTGATAGAAACCCTCAATAAAAGCCGTGTGACAGAAATTGCCGAAAACATCGAGACCAGCACGCCGATTGCAAGTGTTAATGCAAAACCCTTCACCAGGCTTGCGGTGAAGAAATACAACACAAAACAAGTAATAAGCGTGGAGATATTTGAATCGCGAATAGAAGGCCATGCGCGGGTGAACCCATCATGCACTGCAAGCGCAAACCGCTTGCCACTCCTTACCTCTTCGCGCATACGAGCAAAGATAAGAATATTCGCATCTACCGCCATACCGATTGATAAAATGAACCCGACAATACCTGCAAGCGTTAGCGTTACGGAGAACAATTTAAATACCGCGAGTGAAAAAAGCGTGTAGATAAGGAGCGCGATCACTGCAAGGATACCGGGGATCCGATACCATACGATCATAAACACACCAACGGCAATAATTGCGTATATACCCGCCTTTAAGCTTCTCTCGAGTGCGACCTGACCTAATGATGCCTCCATGCTCTGCTGAGAAATAAGTGCGATCGGCACTGGGAGCGCGCCAGAATTCAACCGTTGTACAAGTGCTCGTGCCTCCTCTACAGAGAAGTTACCTGATACAACTGCCTGGCCGGCTGTGATCGGTTCATTCACAACGGGAACTGATATAGGAAGTCCATCAAGATAAATGGCGACACGCCTATCAACATTACGCGTCGTGATATCTTTAAATAGTTTCGTGCCGTCCGCATCGAAATTTAGATTTACGACGGGGTTATATGAATTTGGGTCAAAGGTAAGCTCGGAGCGTTCGAGATATTTCCCAGTAAGTCCTGTTGGAATAAAGTATGGGTCCTCCATGGTTCGTTCATTCTGCTTCTGTGCTTCAAGAATCGCCTGTGTTTCTTCCGGCGCACGCTCTTCTTTGAATTCAAGGAATGGCGTTTCACCAATCATCGCGATCGCGCGGTTTACATCAGTAACCCCCGCGAGCTCCACAATAAGCCGATGCTCGTCCCCCACCTGCGATGTTTGCACGTTTGGCTCAGCAATACCGAACGAATTCACTCTTCGTTCGATCGTATCACGCAAGCCGGACATTGCCTGTGCCTGCTCTTTCTTTTCTACCGAGGCGAGATCAGCAACATATACAAGGTGTGCTCCACCCTTCAAGTCGAGCCCGAGCTTAAAGTCAACCTTCCAAAACTGCGGAACATAATTAGGAAAATCGAGCGCGAACGCAAAAAACGCGGCGATCATGATCACTAGTAAAAGATATGCCGCTCGCGCCCTATCCCCTTCCGGGATAAAAATAAAACGAAGTAGTTTTGTAAGAAGTCTCATACCAAAAAAGTGTACAAAAACCAGCGCAAAATGTCAATTTAAAAAAAAAGAAAAGCCCGGTGTTTTACCAGGCCTTCATCTTTTGTTTTTTTACACCCCCCTTATAGAGGGCCAGCAAATTTCGCAGGTCGCATGTAAAGTCATTGTCACGACGCTCGCTTTTGCCACCACAGTCCTTTTGGTGTCCACAATCACTGAGTGGACACACTTCATATGGGGTTAAAACTATTTGCTGTATTGCGCAGGTTTTATTAATGAGCGCTATTCTAGCCATACCCCCTCCTTGCTTTAATTTCCGCTAGTGTAGCACAATTCCCATAGGAGGCAATCCCTGCTCTTTTACTTATACTTCACCGCTTCAAGCGGGTTGAGACGCGCGGCGCGGCGCGCGGGCCATAGACCGGTAATAAAACCAACGAAGGTTGAAAATCCCGCGATCGTAAGCGCAAACCAAAGCGGTGTATAAAAAATATCTATTGCATTACCACCAACGCGCTTAGCGAGAATGTTCAGGAGAAAATTTAATATCTCTCCGCCCAGAAACCCAATAATAAGCCCCACTAGGCCACCAAGGAAACCCATAATAACCGCTTCTGTAACGAACATATACATGATGTCCATTTTTGACGCGCCAAGCGCCTTCATAATACCTACTTCTTGCGTGCGCTCCATAAGTGCAATGGTCATCGTGTTGAACATCCCAATTGCCGATACGACCAATGCTACGATACCAAAAATCGCGAGGATTATCTGGAGTATGTTAAAGATCTTATTTGCTTGATCAATCACATCTGAAAGTGCTGCAACCGAAAAGCCCATATCAAGTATTTTGTTTCGCACGATATCCAACGTGTCGGTACTAGTAACCCTGACCTTCGCCTGCGAATACGCATCGATTGTAACGCCGCCTACCTTGCCGAGCGGGAAATAAATAAATGAGGAAGACTCATCACCCACTACGCCGGCAATAATAAATTTCCCCGTTTGAGGTATAAGGTCAAGCTGTTCATACCCTTCTTCTGTGAGCACGGTTGCAAGGAAGGCAATATCCACCCCCTTCCCCACAAGCTCTTTAGTGTCTTCAATATTAAACACACGGGCTACCGCCTGCGAGATAAGTATCTCATTTTTTTCCGGATCGATCATCTTCCCATCAACCAATTTTAGATTAGAAAATTTAAGGAAATTTAAGGTTGTGATATTTGCAATAATGTCCGCGGTGGTGCCCTCATACTCAACCTGTCCCTTTAAACTCACAAGCGGTGCAATATCCTTTACCTCGGGAAACTGCGCTATTGCCTCAATCACAGCATTGTCGAGTATGAGCGCGGCCTTATCCCCTTGCACCACATCAAGTGATAAAAGGGAGTCGGAGCTTGTGATCTGCGAAATGAGCGCGCGCTGGAGGCCATAGCCGAGCGACACCAAAAACATAATGGCTCCAATACCGATGCCGATGCCAAGAATCGTTAAAAACGTACGCATCAGACGCGAACGGAACATTCTAGTTGAAAGCTTGAGAATATCGGGAGCACGCATGATTATTCAGTGAAGTCTTTAAATTTAATAAGCAGGATTTCCATTCTCCGCGTCATATCCTCCGCGACCTCTTTTCGGAGCCCAACACCACCGTGGCTAAAACTCAAATCGAGCTCTGTAAAAAACCCTGCCTTGTCTATAGAGCCTGCAAGGTGTTGCTTAATAAGGTTAGTAAGGCGAGTCACCTGCTCTGCTGAAAGTGGTGACGTAAGGGCATCGGATAATTGCGCCCTGATCTCGTGTACCGCGCCGTCGATCGCTTCTGGCTGTTTGTCTGCGAGATCAATATTGCTCTGTATAACATCGGTTTCCGTAAGGAGCGCCTCAATAGAGTCCCCAATCTTTTTTGCTGTCTGGTAATTAAGCCCTGCACCACCCTTCTCCATCGGATCATCAAGCATGCCATGAAAATCATCCTTGCTGATCTTCCCAAGGATACGGTCTTCCACAAGCCGTTCAAGTCGATCGATCTGTGTCGTATCAAGCTCAGACATAAGATAGTTCACAATCGCCTTTGACTTCAGACGCGATTCAGTCAACTCAGGATAAACAGAAAGAATATCAACGATTGCAGAAGAAACATCCGAAAATGATTTTGTGATTTTCTCTCGTGTTTTTGCATCAATTCGTTGCGGGCGCTGTGGATTGATCGTCTGGCGGATAAGCTTTCCGTCTTTCATATGAAAGACGCGGTGTGCGTATTGCAGCTGATTAGGGTCATGCGTCACAAGAATAACCGCCTTTTTATCTTTCTCGTTCAATTCCTGAAGAATATCAAGTACGTTTTGTGATGATTTCGAATCGAGGTTACCGGTTGGCTCATCTGCAAGAATAATCGGCGTATCGTTAATGAGCGAT
>JANLHQ010000048.1 GCA_024654415.1 Candidatus Azambacteria bacterium
CTTTTAAAAGAGTCGGATTTTATTTCTATCCACGTGCCACTGCTGCCAGCGACGCGACACCTTATTAGTGAGGCACAGTTAAAGATGATGAAGAGCACCGCGTTTCTCGTAAACACCTCGCGAGGGCCAATTGTTGATGAGCAGGCACTCGTCACTGCATTGCGTGAAGGAACCATTCGCGGTGCGGCGCTTGATGTTTTTGAACATGAGCCAGAATTAACCCTAGGACTCGCCGAGCTCAGTAATGTCATTCTCACGCCTCATACAGCCTCTGCGACAGAAGAGACACGTTCAAAAATGGCTGAACTCGCCGCACAAAATATCATTGAAGCACTCGAAGGGAGAACTCCTCCAAACAAAATTTCGTAGCTATCTGGGGTTGATTTACTTTTGTGACTGTGGTAGGATAGGACACCGTAAGGCTTTTTAGAAAATATATGACGAAAATCAAAGCACAACCAAGAAGTGACGCTGATAAAGTTGGCCCTATTAGAAAGGCGGGAGGTATTCCTGCGGTCGTATACGGCCATAAGATCAAGAATATAAACCTTACTGTTGATGGTAGGGCGTTTGAGAAGGTGTATAGAGCAGCTGGGAAGACTACGATACTTGATTTAAATATTGAAGGAGAAGGAGATGAGCGAAGCGTCCTTATCCATGACGTGGCGGTTGACCCCGTGCAGAGCCACATTATTCATGTCGATTTTTATGAGGTGAAGAAAGGTGAGAAGATCACAACGCACATTCCTCTTGTATTTACCGGGGAGTCCCCAGCAGTAAAAGTGGACGGCGGTGTGTTGGTGAAAAATATTTATAAGGTAGAGATCGAGGCATTGCCGAAGGACCTCCCCCATGAAATTACGGTGGACATTTCTAAGCTTGTGACATTTAACGACGTAATGACTATTGGAGACTTAGACATTCCTGAGGGCGTCAAGGTTTTCGGTGATCAAAAAGAGGTTATTGCGAAAGTGATTCCTCCACGCACCACAGAAGAACTCGAGTCACTCGAAAAAGTTTCAGAGGTGAAAGTTGACGACATAAAGGTGGAAACAGAGGAGAAGAAAAAAGAACGTGACGCAGAGAAGCTTGTAGGAAAAGAAGGAGAAAAATAATCTCTCAGGAAACCGAACTTATGTTTCCTTCGGCGCAATTTACAAATAGAACAAAGATGGCCACAAGAGCTCCACGAGCGCGAATATGCGTGGGGCTCTTATGTGTTTTAGTCATAAGTATATATGGAGGTGCTTTTCCTGTGCGAGCACAGGAAAATACGGCAGAGAGTGAAAAGACTAAGCTCCAAGCCCAATTAAAAGAAGTACAGGAGCAGATTAGCCTCTACCAGCAGAGTATTGAAGGCGCGCAACACGCACAAAAATCATTAAAGAATGAGATTACTATTTTAGATGCGGCAGCGGAAAAACAAAAGCTACAGCTAAAAGAAGTAGAGCTCAGCTTGCGCGAGGTGGAAGGCGAGCTCAGTGGTAAGAGCGAAGAAATTAATTCACTGGAGGGTCGCTTAAAAGAAAGGCGATTGCTTTTACAATTGTCGCTCAAGCAACTGCAAGAATACGATAGTACAAACTGGGTGAGTGTTTTGTTTTCCGGAGAAAGCCTTTCTGACTTTTTCAACCAGGTGCGCTATGTAAAAAACATTCAGACCGATATCAATGATTTCATCTTAAATATTGACACCCTCCGTGGGAGTCTTGAACAACAGCGAGAAGATCTGGAGAGTAAAAAAACGGATATTGTACGCCTTAAGAGCCTGAACGGCCTCCAAAGGGCCTCACTCGAGCAAAAGCAAAGGGAAAAGACGGTATTGCTTGAAAAGACAAGGGGGCAGGAAAGGCTGTATGGTGCAAGTATAAAGAAATCTCAAAAGGATATTACACTTATCCGCCAACAACTCTATACGCTTCAAAGCGTTGGTATCTCGATGTCATTTGAAGAAGCTCTTGCAAAGACGCAGTTCGCAGGGCAAAAAACAGGTATTCGGCCCGCATTTCTTCTCGCTATCTTTCAGGTGGAGTCGAAGCTTGGCACATATCTTGGCGGCGGTTCATGGCGCGTAGATATGAAGCCGGCGGAACGTGCATTGTTCTTAAAAATTACTAGTTCACTGGGGCTTGACCCTGATGCGATGCCTGTGTCGAAGCGTCCTTCGTATGGGTGGGGCGGCGCGATGGGTGCGGCCCAGTTTATTCCCTCAACATGGCTTGCCTACACTAATCAAATTGCTAGCTTAACGGGGCATACGCCTGCGTCGCCATGGGACATTGAAGATGCCTTTGTTGGTTCAGCATTAAAGCTTGTAGCAAACGGCGCGGGAAGTCAGGCATATAAAGATGAGCATAAGGCCGCCGCGATGTATCTTGCCGGCGGAAATTATAAAATACGAGTGGCGCAAGCGTATGCGAATAATGTAATGGACTGGGCTGATTATTATCAAGACCAAGCCAATATACTCTCTGGGGTGAGCGTAAAGAGTGACTCACTCACCAGCAACTAATGCGCGAGCGATATCATCAAGCATAGTGCTGATGTCGCCATCCATGATACCTTCAATGTTGTGCCAGCTTAGTTTCGCGCGGTGATCAGTGACTCTGTCCTGAGGGAAATTGTACGTGCGTATTTTTTCTGAGCGATCAGCTGTACCAATTTGTTCTTTGCGTAGTTTGCCTCGCTCTGCAACGTCTTGTTCTTTCTGTGCGAGTTGAATTTTTGATTCCAAGATTTGTAATGCTTTTGTTTTATTGCGGGCCTGTGACCGCTCACTTTGGGATGCCACTACCAGTCCGGTAGGGATATGGATAAGGCGTACCGCTGTTTCTACCTTATTGACGTTTTGTCCTCCCGGCCCTCCTGAACGATATGTCTCCACTCTGATATCACTGGAGTTTATGCTAATTTCACTTTCTTCTACTTGAGGAAGCACCGCGACAGAAACCGTTGACGTGTGAATGCGCCCCTGCTTTTCAGTATCAGGAATCCGTTGGACACGGTGCACGCCGCTTTCATGCCGCATCTCGTTGTATGCGCCTTTCCCTGTTATTTCAAATACAACTTCTTTGAATCCTCCGAGCGCCGTTTGGTTTGAATCAACAAGTGTAAAGCCCCAATTCTTTCGCTGTGCATACCGCATATACATTCGATAGAGCGAGCTCGCAAAGAGGGCGGCTTCTTCGCCACCCGCTCCTCCTCGGATTTCTATAATAGCGCTTTTGTATTTTGCGTATATGTTAGGGGAGACGAGCTCTTGAAGCTCTTTTTCCACCTTTTCTTTCTGTGCTCGCAGCTGTGTAATTTCTTCTTGTGCGAGATTCTCAAGAGCGGTGTCTTCTCCTGAGGTGATAAGCGATTCGTTATTCTGAATTTCAGTGGTTATTTTTTGTACGCTCGCATAGAGCCCGAGTATTTCTTCGATTTCTGCGTAGCGCCGAGCGTGCGCGGTGCGCTCCTTCAAATCAAAAACAGCTTCGCTACGGGCGAGCTGTTTTTCTAGGTCGTGGTGCTCGGCCTTGAGCGCCTCGATTTTCTTTTCGTCGATCACTTTTTTATAGGTTTCTTGGGGGTTGCGTTTGCGACTTTTCGCTTGAATTTCTCAACGCGTCCGGTTGCATCAATGAGTTTTTCTTTGCCAGTGTAGAATGGGTGGCACGCATTGCAAATTTCTACCTCTATGTGTTTCATGACAGCGCCAGTAGTAAACGTATTTCCACACGCACACACTACTGTTGCCTGATGATATGGTGGGTGAATTTCTTTTTTCATACGAGGGTAATTGTATACGAAACCGCCCGGTTTGTAAAGTGCTTGTTATTTTCATGAAAAGGTGGTATACCAAAGAAAAGTTAATATCACCAACCTAAGGGAGGTTTTGTATGGGACGGAGAAAGAGAGTGATAGCTGCAGCTGTTATCAGTAGTGGGGGGCAGGAGCATCTTGCAATCAGCTGGGCCGCAGATAACCTTAATGCAGAGAAAATCGAGGTAGTGCAGGTCAATCAGTTCCCCTTGGTATTTTCTCAAAAAAAGACAGACGCACATAAGGAGCTGAAGACGGATGTGGAATTTATAGTCAAGATGTTTCGCGCCCGCACGATCATTGTCACCCCGCACTGGGAGGAGGAAGATCTTTCGGAAAAGGAAAAGCGGAGAGCCTTATTCCGTGCCATGCGGGCCATCAAAAAGTGGAATCTCCCCATTGAACGAATAATAGGGATTCGCTTCAAGGGTGATGGTGCAGTGTCACACGTAGTAATAGAACGGGTAGTAGAAAGAGGGTACTACTAAAGGCGCCCTCACAAAAACCCCCTGCGCTAATGCACGGGGGGTTTTTCATTTGTAGGGAAGTGAAATATATGGTAAAATGACCCAATAATTAGTAACTCATACGCATAAAAATATGAACACCCTTTTTCTTATTATCGCGGTATTGGTCGTGGCTGGGGTGGTATTTAAGGTCATTTCGCTTAAAGTAGCGGTGCTTGCCGTTGCGGGCGCGCTTGTCGCGTGGGGCATTGCCACCTACAACCAATTTGTTCAGCTTTCAAACAGGGTTGCGGAAGCATGGTCTGATATCGAAGTACAGATGAAGCGCCGGTACAACCTTATTCCGAATTTAGTGGAAACAGTAAAAGGATATGCCGCACATGAAAAGGATGTGTTTGAAAGCGTCACGCAGGCGCGCGCAGCAGCAATGGGCGCGACAAGTATGGCGGATCATGCGAAGTCAGAGAATATGCTTACCAATACATTGAAGTCATTATTTGCAGTTGCCGAAGCGTATCCTCAGCTTCGGGCAAACGAGAATTTCCTTGAGCTTCAGCGTGAATTAACCGACACCGAAGACAAGATCCAAGCATCGCGCCGGTTTTATAACGGCAATGTACGCGACTACAATACACTCCGCGAATCATTCCCATCAAATATGATCGCGAATGCGTTTAAATACGCGAAGAAAGAATTCTTTGAACTTGAGGAGGAAGCTGCTCGCGCCCCTGTGCAAGTGAAATTTTAGTTAGCTTTCTATGAGCACGATCTATACGCACCGCTCATCTAACGTACGAAAAACGTGGCTTATCATGTCTGCGTTTTTTGTGTTTATTATTCTTGTTGGGTGGGTGTACGCGCAGGCGATGCAAACACCGAGTGTGGTATATATCGCCGTTGCGTTCGCGCTTATTATGAATATAGCGAGCTATTGGTATTCCGACAAGCTCGTGCTTATGATGACGCATGCAAAAGAAGTGCAAAAGCGAGATGCGCCGGAGCTGTATCGCATCGTTGAAAACTTAGCGATCACGGCCGGTTTACCGACGCCAAAGGTATATATCATCAACGAGCCGGCACCCAATGCGTTCGCTACGGGTAGAGATGAAAAGCACGCAGTGGTGGCGGTGACCGCAGGATTGCTGGAGCGGTTGGACAAAGTAGAGCTCGAAGCAGTGCTCGCACATGAATTGTCGCATATCGGCAATAAAGATATGCTCGTATCGACCATTGCGGTGGTGCTTGTTGGGTTTGTCGCTTTGCTTTCCGATTTCTTTTTGCGCTGGACGATATTTGGCGGCAGAGGGCGAAGCAACGAAAGGGGAGATGGGCGTATACAGATGCTTTTTTTAGTCATAGGAATCGCGCTTGCCATACTTGCGCCGATCATCGCGACGCTGTTGCGCCTTGCGGTTTCGCGAAGCCGCGAGTTTCTCGCCGACGCATCGGCGGTGATGCTTACGCGCCACCCCGAAGCACTCGCGACCGCGCTTGAAAAGATCTCAAGCGACCCTCGTCAACTGCGCACCGCAAACCACGCCACCGCGCATTTATTCATTGCCAACCCATTCAGAAATGGCGGTAAAAAAGGTTTTCTCACCAAATTATTCATGACCCATCCGCCCGTAGAAGAGCGCACGCGCGCCCTCCGGGAGATGAATGTGTAAATATCATGGCAACCGAAGGACATCATTTCGAAGAAACGCCGCGAGACCACATATTGCATGAGGAATTCGATGCGATACGCTCAGATCCGCATTTTGAGGGTGTTTTGTGGGATGAGTTGGACGCAAAGGATATTGGGTTGCTTGATAAGTTTTTGCGCGGCACGCTCAAGGAGGATGATGTAAATAAAAGATTGGAAGAGCTTGCAGAAGAGGGGCGAGATCGTGAAGATCCAAACTCTAACTTTCTTGCGGGACTTTTGAATAAATTAGTATCACAAAAGACTTTTGAGAAATACAAAAAAGTAGGAAATGCATAACTTTTGGAGGGTTCGCATAGTCCTGCCTGCCGGCAGGCAGGGGTCTAGTGCACTGTATTGGTCCCTGTTTGTCCAAGAGCGTAGCGATTGGTGCACAAACAGCAATCCCAATTTCCATATTTTGATAAAGCGGAGGGTTCGCATAGAGGCCTAGTGCGCTCGCTTGGAAAGCGGGTATACCTTTACCGGTATCGAGAGTTCGAATCTCTCACCCTCCGCTTTATCTGAATATAAATAAAATATTGGGTGAAAGACGGCATACCGCAAGGTATCAGAGACAAATCCTCCCTGTTTGTCCAAGAGCAAAGCGATTGGTGCACAAACAGCAGTGCCGAGCTTTGTTAGCTCGGCCTCTCGCCTCCGCTTTGTCTGAATATAAGAAGATATTGTAGGATGAAAATATGTTTAAGGAAATAATTGGATGGGATATTTATGAAATCCAAACGAAA
>JANLHQ010000051.1 GCA_024654415.1 Candidatus Azambacteria bacterium
GATTCTCTTTCAGCTTCTTAAATACCGTCACGCCGTCCATTTTTGGCATAACGATATCAAGCAAGATGATCGATGGGATATTCTCTTGCGCCAACTTCAGCCCTTCTTCTCCGTTTCGTGCGACAAGCGTATGGAACCCTTCTCGGATAAATTTATCCTTCAATGCCGACGACAACGATGGCTCATCTTCTACAATAAGGACGGTATGCGATGTTTGTGTCATATATGTATTACGTATTATGGTACTGTGCCAGTATACACCACCTCCAAGGCTTAGCCAAGCCGTCGTGAGCCCGTCTTTTTCCGCATCCCCTCAAGTGGTAATATGATATAAAATGTAGTGCCTTTCCCTTCTTCTGACTCAAACCAGACACTTCCATGTACATGCTCAATAATTGACTTCACCAGATACAATCCGAGTCCCGTCCCCTCTGGATCTCGTTCGCGCACATTGTCAGCGCGAAACATTTTTGTAAACACTTTGTCCTGCTGGCCCCTAGGGATACCGTATCCATTATCTGCGACCTTGATCAGCAACATCTCCTGGCTCAGTTTTTTGCTATTTATTGACTGTCCTTTTTTGAGCACGTCAACCGTAAGCACTATATTCCCCTGATCTGGAGTATACTTAAGCGCATTTGAAAGCACATTCTGGAAAATAATGCGCATGAGCTTCGGGTCTGCCATCATTTGAGGAATATTCTTCGCGTATGACTCTGTTACGATGATCTTCTTCTTTTTGATCAGTTGCTTCATATCTGTGAGCACTGATTTCATCGTGGTCACCACATTCATAGGCACCGGCTCCACCATAAACGTACCCAGTTCAAAGCGTGACACGTTCAATAATGCATCAACAAGCTCCACCATGCGTTTATTACCCCTATAGATCTCTTCCAGATACTTTTTCTGTTCTTTCGTGATCTTCCCCGCGTCCCCATCAAGCAACATTTCACTATACCAGTTGATACTTGAGAGTGGTGTGCGTAGCTGATGCGACGCAAGCGACACGAACTCGGTCTTTGCGCGATCGATCTCCTTTTCTTTTGTCACATCATCAAATACCACCGCAACAAATCGAAGCTCACCCGCATCGTCCCTCACCGGCACCGCAGCCATACGAAGTGCAATTACCCTTCCGTTCAATTCTTCTACATACAAATCATTTTTTGTCACCGAGTGTCCTGTGGTGAGCGCAATGTTCACAGGAAGTTCTTCAGCAGGATATTGCTCGCTATCCTCTCTTTTAACCCGCTCCCATCGTTGTGGATCATTTTCGAAATCATTGCCTAGCAACATAGCTCCTCGGCCATTCATTTCGACGATCTCTCCTCGCGGCGCGCGAATCATAAGCACGCCGAGCGGCAGATTTTCAAGTAGGACGGCAAGTTTCTTTTTTTCTTCTTCCATCCATCGCTGACGCTCCTCAAGTGATGCGGTCATCGCATTAAACGAATGTCCGAGAGCCTCTATTTCATCTCCTGTTCCTGCTATCGTCGCGCGATGACGCAAATTACCGGCCCGCACTATTTCTGCGCTTTCTTGCAACGATTTAATTGGTTTTGTGAGCATTCGTGCTATAAAAAATGAAAGTGTGGCAATGAGTGTGGCAAGCGCCGCAACAATGCCATAAAATCGTCTCTGTGCTTTTTGTGCCGGCAAAAGAGCCGCCTTTTTATCTATATCAACAATGAGTACCATTCCCTCATTCACAAGACACATAGAAGCGCCAAACACCGTCGCCCCGGAATGATCCGTATACTCACCTAAGACTTCTTTCCCATTCTCCAGACACTCTCGCACCGGTAATGTGGTCACCCCTATAGCATGCGAGGGATCGATCATTTTCCGAACCGGATGCAAAATCACGTTTCCTTTCTTATCAACGATATATACATGGAGCGTTTCCGAATTCTTACCGATGACCGACTCTAGGCGGTCGCTCTGCCTTGTGATGAAATTCGCTGAGAGAATATTTTCTAGCTTATGAGAGTCAAACACGTTCACGATAACACCCAAAAATTCATGCGTATCCTTATCGGTGATGGGTACTGCAACCACAAAGGGCGAAATGATACCAAAATGAACCTCATCCGGGTCGGTGCGCACAAATATTGGCGCATCTTCCTCTCCAATAAAATAAGCATCGTTTGACTCATTTTTTCCGATCTCGCTTTCATCAGTTGACGCGATTACTATGCCCTCCTTATTAAGTATCGAAATACCCGCGAGCTTTTCATCAAGTGGTTTTTTATTTACCACAAGATGCCTACTCAATGCTGTCTGGCTTGCTGTAGAGCCCGTGGTAACGAGTCGTTTTGTTTCATCTCGGATATATCCATCTGAAGAAAAATCATGTGTTCGAGAAGTGATGTTGTTAAAATACTCCAACATTCGCACCTCTTTCGACTCTGCCAATAAGATAAGCGTATTAAAAATTTCTTTTTCTAAAGTAGCTTGTTCATTGCGTGTATAGAGGAAGCCAAACACCACCATAGGAAAAAGGCCCACAAGAAAGAGGAAGAACGTGAGTTTTGTGCCAATTCTCACATGAAAAGAAAAACGAGTGGGTTTTTCTGTTGTTTCGTTTTGCATTTTTATTTTTTACACTTCACGGTGTGACACGATTGTATTTACATTTTACCATATATTGCCGATAGTAAAAAACAACCCTTTGTATAGGGTTGTTTTTTACATTATATTTTTTCTTCAGGCCTACTTCTTACCCTGCTTTGCGCCTGCTTTCTTCGCGGCTGCCTTCTTAGCTACTCCTTTTGGTGCCGCTTCCTTTTTTACTGGTTTTTGTTTAATAACAACCTTGTGCTCAACCACTGGAGCATCACCTACCATTTCTTTTTGCTTCGCCAACTGCATGCGGACAACCGTATCCACTGCGTGAATAAGCCTCTCAAGTTTTGCGTTGACCGCCTCTAACTGCCTCTTTACATCTTCATTTCCTTTATTACCCTCGCTATTTGGTCTTGCAGAAGCACCACCAAACTCCTTTCTCACAAACCCTTCCGTGCTTGCACCCCTCTTTCCACCAAAACAGTCATTGCAATAAACAGGCTTATCACCTGAAGGGCGAAAAGGAACTTCACAGCCCTTGCCACAATCACTACAGGTCGCCTTATGCATTACAGTTTCCCTATCCCCACCTCTTTGTTCTCCCCAGCTTTTCTTAGGAAAGTTTGATGATCGCCCAGAGTCTCTCCCGCCAAAACCTGACCCCCCTCTATCACTGCCAAACCTATCGTTCCCACTATTTCTAAATTGTCCCATATATGTTTGTTATGTATTTAATTAGTATGCTAGAGTGTGCACCTTTATTAAGGAAAAAGCAAGCCCCCACACTCATGCATGAGTGTGGGGGCAAGGGCCTTAACAATGACTTCCCGCGACATAGCCGGTCGTCCAGCA
>JANLHQ010000052.1 GCA_024654415.1 Candidatus Azambacteria bacterium
TGTGCCTTTTTTCCGGTTTCCCTATGGCGCGCCGACGAAAGAAACAATAACGCTTGTGAATGGTAAGGGATACGTTGCGGTGCGATGGACCGTAGATTCACTCGGCTGGCAGGGGAGAAAGGATGGACGCGATGCGAACTTTGTCGTCACACGCGTAATAAGTAAAGCGGTACCGGGCGCAATCGTACTTATGCATCTTGGTTCTGCGACAGATGGAAGTACATTCGATGCCGATGCACTGCAAGAGGTCATTACGACGCTCAAACAACAAGGATACCGTTTTGTTTCCCTTTCTGAGCTTTTTTCAGCATCGTTATAAATAAAAAAAATCACGCCCCTATAATAAGGCGTGATTTTTTATGCGCACGTTTTCTATTTTTGATCCCTCCAAGAGTCGTCACCTTTTTTGTCTTCTATCTTTTTATCTTCCTCTCTCATTCCCTTTGTTGTTACCTCAAGGTTATCTTCCACCTCAAGTTCTAAATCCTCCTCTTTTTTTTCTTCGTTATCCTCTGTTGGTTCTTCGTACCCCATATTTTTTTAATTATGATTTTATAATAAATATTCGACCAGCACACCATGTCTGTTACACTTGACAGTATAAAGAGAACAGTGTATACATATTATACCTAAAAACCAAACGAAAGAAAAGGAGGAGGTATGGATAAAGGAGTCCACAATGTTCTTTTAAAAAGCAGGGTCATTTGCCTCAATGAAAGAGTAAATGACGGAGAGGCTTCGCGTATCAGCGAAGCGCTTATCTTGCTCAATGCGGAAGGCGACGCACCCATAACGCTATATATTAATAGCAATGGGGGAAATACAGATGCGGGGTTTAGCATTTATGATATGCTCCAGCACTCGGTGGCGCCGGTGACCGGTATTGTACAGCAGAAGGCATACTCTGCGGCATCAGTTGTTTTGCAAGGATGTCACACAAGGAAGGCGCTCAAACATGCGCAACTTCTTATTCACAATGGTTCAATCACCATGGATAAGGAGTTTGACGCTCTTGGGCCTGACCTTGAGAGGGAAGTCCTAGAGGTGATTAACAAATGCATAAAAAAACGTACGATCATGTACGATATTTATGCACAAAGGACTGGAAAATCGGTCGAGGAAATAGAAGAGATCTGTCTTGCTGGCAAGGAGCTCTCTGCTGATGAAGCAAAAGACATCGGCCTCATCGATGAGGTCATATGACCTCATCGAACAAAC
>JANLHQ010000072.1 GCA_024654415.1 Candidatus Azambacteria bacterium
AGCATTTCGACCATTGTTTTTTTATCCATCTTTTTTTGCAGGAAAAGGGCGAGATATTTATATTCAAGCCCCAGCTCTTCCATGCGCCTCCACGACACACCTTTGGCGTGGAGGTTTTTTACTTCAGTAATCATCCCATTGTTCATCCGTGCGAGTAATCGCACGTGTATTCTTTTTTTTAGTTCCGCATCGGTTTTCGTGATGCCGAGTAAAAGCGCATCGTAGCGTGGCTCCGCATTCTTTTCAGGAACCGCCTTACCCGTGTGTTTTACTATCTCAATAGCGCGGATAAGCCGGCGGGGATTGTGTGGGTCTATTGTTCGTGCACGCGCAGAGTCGAGCATTGTAAGTATTGTAAAAAGTTGGTGTGTTGTTTTTTTTTCGAGTGTCGCGCGGAGCTTCCAGTTGGGGGCTACATCTGGATAGGTGATATTTTCTACCAATGCTTTGATATACAGCCCCGTACCCCCACACACAATAGGAAGTTTTCCGCGTTTAATAATGTCGGTAATAGCGCTATCTGCCTTTTCTTTCCATTGCACGACATCGAAGTTTTTCTTTGGAGAAGCGACGTCAAGAAGATGGTGGCGGACCCCCCGCATTTCTTTTTTAGTAATTTTACCTGTGCCGATATTCATACCTCGGTACACTTGGCGCGAATCGGCAGAAACAACCTCGCCATTAAATATTTTAGCGAGTTGTACCGCGAGGTCCGACTTCCCCGATGCAGTGGGGCCAAGAATAACGATGATTTTATTATTGTTTAACACAGTATATATAGTATATACTATAGGTAATTTCCTCAACACCAATCCTCAAAGAGGGGGCTCTATGCGAAGAGAGGAAGTCCTGCTCGGAGAGGGCGGAAAGAATTACTAGGAAAGGAGGTAATAAAATAAGGCGAGGGACATGCTTGAAAAGGCGACTCCCTCGCCTTTTTCTTTATAATACATCCTTTTGTGCTTTTAAATGAGGGCTTGACAAGGTATTATAAATAGACTATATTGTTACAAGCAACAAGCACTCTGCCGCGTTTTTCCTCCTTTGGTTCGCGGCGGCGTGCGTAAAATCAAAAGGGGGCTGTCGCATAAGCGATAGCCCCCTTTTTCTATTTCTTCTTCTCAATTTCGGTGAGAGCTTTTGCGAGAAATTGCTTGAGCTTTACGGCGCCAAGATCGCCTTTGCCTGTTTTGCGCACCGCAACCGATTTTGCTTTTACTTCTTTATCGCCGAC
>JANLHQ010000076.1 GCA_024654415.1 Candidatus Azambacteria bacterium
TCATCACTCATCACTAAAAATCCTGTGCTCGGAATGAGCGCAACAAATTTTACAAATGCCTTCCGGTAATCCTCCGGCTTGGCAAAATAATCAGGATGATCGTAATCAATATTGGTAATAATCGCGCCGTTGGGGCGATAGTTCAGAAACGCTTCTTTATACTCATCCGCCTCAAGCACAAACAACGCATCTGATTTTTTTAGATCGCCAGCGATGGCGCCACTCCCCCAATCAAGCACCTTTGAGCCGACAATTGCCGTAACATTCTCCTGCGCCTCTTTGAGAATGTGTGCGAGCATTGCAGTGGTTGTTGTCTTACCATGACTTCCTGCAACAGCAATGCCTCGGTGCGCATTAAACAATTCCGCAACCACCTCCGGATATGAAAACAGGGGGATGTTTTTATCCATCGCCTCTTTCACCTCACCATTTTCTGGTGTGTATGCGTTTGAACGGATTACCATATCAACACCCTTCACATTTTTCGGATCAAACGGCGTAGCAACAATATTAATCGTAGCAAGAACTGGTGCCATAAAATCATCACCTTCGTCAGAGCCGTTCACCGAGAACCCATTTGCAGTAAGCACTTGCGCAAGCGCGGTCATCCCGACGCCTTTTACGCCGATCATGTGGATCTTTTTATATTTCCAAATGCTTTTTTCCATAGCGTGTGAATTGTCGTTATTATACATTGATTTCCTCTTCCATCACTGGCGCTGGGCGCCGTCGAAGCGAAAGCCACACTAAAAGTCCGAATGCCCCCGCAATGAGAATATAAATATTCTGCCCAAATGCGCTCGCGGCAAGCGCTGGCTGTGACGCGCCCGCCTGTGGACTCTCGTCTTGGGGTTGTCGTTGCACCGCTAAGGCATCATTCTCTCCGATATCGTTGTTTTTGGCAACTATTTTTATAGGCACTGGTTTCTTCGCTATTTGCTCTTTCACGGGAGCATGCTTGCCTTCCGTAACGGGTGAGCTCTCTACTACTAATGCAGGAACAGGAACCGCCACACTAGATGTCGTGGCGCCCTGCACAGGAGAGGGTAACTCAGTTATACTCTCACCTTGTTGCTCTACACTTACCCCTAACAAGACCTCTGCCACACTATCCTGTATGGGAGCTACTATCGGTTCTACGGGCTCCTGAGGAGGCGGAGAAGTGGGTAGGACGGGAACAACTACTACCGGAACGATTTCTGCCACAGGCGTAGCGTTTTCGGAGACACTGCTATTTTGCGCGCCGGGCGTACCCCCTTCTCGTGAGCTCTCCCTCCAATTTGCCGTACCACTAACTCTCT
>JANLHQ010000077.1 GCA_024654415.1 Candidatus Azambacteria bacterium
CAATTTATTTCTTCGGCGGGGAGAGTATAAAGTATCTCGCATTGATGTTACTCGTAGGTATTGCCGTGGGAACCTACTCATCTATTTTTATTGCAAGCACAACCTTAACGAGCTGGTATGATCGAATGATGAGCCAGAAAAAATAATATTCTTATATAAATTAAAAAAGCGGGCTCATAATGAGTCCGCTTTTTCTATATTACACGATAGGTATTCTTATGACGATGCCCATTATATCAAGAGACACCTCTGCGGCCGAGCTTACACGACGTGATGAGGCAGTGCTGTCATGCGTGGGCCTGATTTGCTTAACAACTTCCGTGACCCTTTGTTTATCTACCTGAAACCTCTCACAGATCTTAAGCAAGGGCAAAAGACCGTCAACCCATGAGCCGCAACACCACTGTGTTTTTTCGTTCGCCACTTGTCCTGGAACGTTCGCCCCTAGGCAGAAGGTGCAAAATCCCATGTGTTCAAGGCCACTCGGAAGCGGTATGGCAAACGCCCTGTTTAGTTCGTTGACCGTAAAAAATAAACCAAGAACATCAAAGCCCTCCTTTTTACTCATTGTACACCTCCACAGTGGTAGTTAAAGAACAATTCGGTATACGTAATACCTTATACGAGCACGCCTATTTATTCAAGATGTATGCGTTTATGCGCCTCTCTGCGCCGCGCACTGAGTGTGGGATGTTTTTTTAAGTCAGGGTCGATCTCAAGAAGGGCGATTGCTTCCTCGCGCGTTGCTTTTATCAGTCGAACATCCTTAAATGATGCCATCATGTAGTCAGGAATACCCCATTGATGCGTTCCCATAAAATCTCCAGGACCGCGTATTGCGAGATCCTTTTCCGCAAGCGCAAACCCATCATCACACTCAAGGAGAGCGCGTAAGCGCCTATTTGTTTCTACCGATTCTGATTCGGTAAATAAAAGGCAGTGCGATCGGTGTTCTCCGCGCCCAACTCTTCCGCGGAATTGATGCAATTGCGCGAGACCAAATCGCTCAGCTCCCTCGACTGCCATTACCGTTGCATTCGGTACATCAATACCAACTTCGATTACGGATGTAGATACAAGGACATCGATTTCTCCTTGTTTAAATTTCTTCATCACATCCTCTTTTTCCTGCGCCTTCATTTTACCATGTAGCATTGCTACCCGCAGATCAGAGAATACGTCTTCAGAAAGTTTTTTATATTCTTCCTTTACTGCTTTTACTTCCTTCCGTACCAGCGTTTCGGTAAACCGCGTATGCGCGTTGGCAGAATATTGAAATACGGATGCATCCTCAGAACTCCCTTCTATGCGCGGGCAAATAACAAATATCTGCCTTCCTTCACGAACCTGTGCGCGCATAAGATCGTATGCGCGACGCCGATGTGATGGCGCAATGATCTCTGTAACGATTTTTTTTCTTCCCTTCGGCATTTCATCAAGCACTGAGAGGTCGAGATCGCCGTATATTGTAAGGGTAAGTGTTCGAGGGATTGGTGTTGCGGTCATGCTTAAAAAATGGGGTAG
>JANLHQ010000054.1 GCA_024654415.1 Candidatus Azambacteria bacterium
TTCACCAGCAAACTAGCCCTGATTGGATAACCAATCAGGGCTTTTTTCTGGATGCTTTTTCATATACGCACATGCTTTTTCCAATGTTTTTTGAAAATCTCTTGCTTCTAAGAACCAATCTATAATAAAGCGGCGAAGCTCGGTGTGCTCATCGTACCCCCAATCAGTGTCGATAATCTGATTTTTAAACCAGAGATTTAAAAGCACTGTCATTGATTCTTTTACATCCCATATATTGTTATCGGGAAGTCCTTGGTTTTTACAAAAACTCCACCATTGCTTGTGAAAAAAAATATGCATGATTTCATGCATTGCCGTTAATGTATTTCTCATGGTGCCATTATATACACTAACTGCAAACCATTGTTGCTCGGCATTATAACCGCTTCCGTAACGCACACTTAAAAAACCGCCCAGCTGTTTAATTTCATGAAAAGATGTGAGCTGCATTCTATCCGCGAGATGATTAAAGTATTTTTCTTCTATTGTGTCCCAATATTCTTGGAGTTGTTTTACAATAAGATCGGGAAGGGCCTCTTTGTTCTTCCACCGAGAAATTAAATATGCTTTGATATCTTCTTCTGAAGGCGCATTGCCATATTGCTGAATAATTTGTGTGAGCTCTCTGTCTGGCCGTCTGCCGCGGCGCACCGTATCAAATCCAATTTGAATATTTTTGATGTCTTTTTCCTGATTGTAAGAAAATATAACGTGCGGGATATTCATTGTTTTTTCTTTAATTTTCTCCTCTATTATATCAAAAACCGTTATTTTATGAAATGTTCGTGGGGTTTGCGCGGCGTGGTATAATCACTCCATGAAAAAACAATACATTACTCGAGATTTCTCAAATATTGCATGCTCGTAATTATAAATTCTTCTGCTTTCGGCTGTTTTTTCCAAACTTCCTTAATATCCTTTAGTTTTCCTTCTAAATCAGGGTAAAATAAAAGCTCTTCTGCGCCGATCGCCTCTTGAAGAGAGGGCAAATTTAGAAACAGTACATTAAAAATTTCGGATAATTCCCAGAGATTTCCGTCATCTTTTGCATTAATTGTTGTGCAAAAATCATAAAAGGCAAAGTGGGTTAATTCATGCGCGATAACCTCCTTTCTCATATCATGGGATCGCTTGTAATAGACCTGAAAGGTTTTGGTTTCGAGGTAGCGCGTATTGCAATTAAAAATTGACAAAAAACAAGTATAATTTTTTTTACTGTAGTCGTAGCTGAAATATTTTTGCAACTCTAAAAATAAAATTTGCTGAATCTCATTAAAACACATCTCCGTATCTTTACGAACCTGCTCTAGTTCGCCATCGTTTTCAATGTAAAAATCATCTATATATTTATTGTAATTACCCAATGTAATGCCTGGATGATTCTCATTAATTTTCTTGCCAAAATCAGCCTCCCCGACCACGGCGTCGTGAAATGCCAAATATACCTCCTTATCTAATTGTTTGTTTAATTCTATATTCATAAATGTATTAAAGAAAAACCCCCACCGAAGTAGGGGTTTTTGCTACACTCGACCATATACATCCCAAATGAGCCACTCAAGAACAGTAAGAGAGTGTTTGCAAAACTTATCATCAACAGCCCAGATTGTACCGTGGCGAAGAAAGGCGCTGTAGGCGCACCCTCCTCCACAGAGCCCAAGAGAGGGGCAGTTAAAACACTGGGGCATGGTAAGAGGAGAACGACGACCCCATTCTTGTATTAAAGGGTTGTCTGCAAAAACAAAGCTTCGTGCTTCGACTTCCTATTGTTTACGTTACAATAAATAGCGTGTTTTTGTCAATGCAAAAACGGCTGTTTACAAAGTCATAAATTGTTATATACTGCTGGAGATCTTTGAAAACTAAATAACCCTTAAATGATAAGGAGGTTCAATGAGCGCTATCACGGTACTGGGAGTAGGTGGATTCTTGCACGATGGAAGCATTTCCGTAATTCAAGGCGACGAGATCACAACAGCCATTGAGTTAGAAAGATTAAACAGAAGTAAACATTCTGGTTGGAAAACGCCCGAAGAAATACTGCATGCAATACAAGCGCTCCATATAGACATGAATGCAGTGACTCATATCGCATGGGCTGATGAGTTTTTATTCTACCATTCGCCAAAAACAAGAAAGTTAGCCGAATGGGTACGGAAGGCATTCCCCAACAAAATCCAGATAGGTATTGACCACCATATGTGCCATCTGGCATCCTCTTTCTATGCATCAACATTTGAACAGGCAGCTCTTGTGAGTATAGATGGAAAGGGTGATATGAAATCAGTTGCAATTGGACATGGACAAGGAAATAAGATTTCGCTTATCTCTAAAGTGAATTCCTGCTATTCTTTGGGAAGATTGTGGAATGCAACAAACAGCATCATGGGCATGCCGGGATATCAAAATTCCGGTAAAACCATGGCATTGGCCGCATTCGGAACTCCGAAGTATTTGGGGTTCTTCCTCGATTTCACAAAGTTTTTGGAAAATGGAATGTTTATGTTCAAAGACAGAGGCTACGAAGATGCTCACGACTTTGATCAGATGCTGTTCAATAGCAAACAGCTTATCATAAGATATATCTGCGATAAGATTGGCATTGAACCGCGGGATCAAAACGGAAGTATATCCCAAAAACACTTTGATTTTGTCGCAAGCTTGCAAGCATTCACTAATATGCTTGTAAAGCATATTATAAAAGCAGCCCTAGAACTGACTGGATTAAAAAAAGTGTGTATGGCCGGAGGCGTCGCTCTCAATGGCCTTGCCAATATGTCTGTCTTGGAGAATCTTGAAATGGAAGACATATTCATACAGCCGGCGACCGGAGATACGGGATTAAGTCTTGGTGCCTCATATTACATGTACCACCACATACTGGAGCAGCCGAGACAATTTTCTATTTTCTCTCCCTATCTTGGAAAAAGTTTTAGCGACGAGGAAATAGAACTGGTAATTAAAAGTTATGGACTATCATTTTCGAAAGAAGAAAATGTGTGTCATGCCGCCGCTCGTCTCATCGCGGATGAAAAGATCATCGGGTGGTTCCAAGGACGGGATGAAATGGGTCCTCGATCTCTCGGTAACAGAAGCATACTCTGCACTCCGGAAAAAGCATATATGAAAAACAACATTAACCAGAACGTGAAACATAGGGAATGGTTCAGGCCCTTCGCTCCCGCTGTTCTGGAAGAACATGCGCAGGAGTACTTCGAAATCAATCGAAGCTCTCGCTATATGCTTTTCATGCCGAAGATCAGGCCGGAGAAGATATGCGTCATTCCTGCTGTTGCACATACAGACAACACAGCAAGAGTTCAAACGGTATTGGAGGATCTGAATCCGAAGTTTTACCGTTTGATCAAGGAATTCCACAAAATAACCGGCATCCCCATCCTGCTGAATACATCGTTCAACGACGGAGGTCAGCCGATAGTGCATTCTCCGGGCGATGCCATCGAGTGCTTTCTGAACACAGGGATAGATTGCCTTATTATAGGCGACTATCTTATTGCCAAACGTAAATAAAAAAGGGTGGTCCTATGGGCCACCCTTTTTCTTACGGTTGGATTGTACGAAAATTAGTGGTACCATAAAACTGCACTAGCACTTATATGATTGATGTATGGATAAAAGTTATGTAACCGCAAAAGTATCGGTCAATTGCATCATCGTCAAGGACGGTAAGGTGCTCTTGGTCCAACAAAATAGGCCCGAAGACGTAAGGGGAAAATGGAGCGTTCCGGGCGGAAAAGTAAACCAGGAAGAAACGTTCGAGGATGCAGTTAAAAGAGAAGTTAAGGAAGAAACCGGCCTGAATGTTATTGGCTCTGAACGGTTGAGTATAAAACAAGAAAAGCCGCATCAAACCGTAAAGCATATCTTTAAAGTGGAAGCGGAGGGTGAGGTTGTTTTTCCTGAAGACGAGCTTATGGATGCAAAGTGGTTCAGCCCGGAGGAAATAAGAAAAATAAAAGATCAGCTCAGGAAGCCGTGGGTTCTGGAAGCTATTGAAGAATACTTCGAATAAAGAAAAAGAGCTGATGTGTTTTGCATCAGCTCTTTTAAAAATATCTGAGTAACTCGTTTGAAGGAGGCCCAAGTAACTCAAGACATTTAATATCTCTCGTATTTTCCTCGTCAATCAGCAAAGGCGGGATGAGATTACCGCCAAAAAGATGTTTCCAAGTCAGAAGGCCCGGAAAATCTTCAAGCCGATTTTTCTGCAATAGACGAACGTCCCATCGACAATCTCTCTCTCGGATGAGTGATTGAGTTTTCGATAACGAACAGGAAACGGCGTACTTAAGCGCAGCGATATTCGTATAAGAATAATCGAATAGCATGGGGAAATTTGGAAATTCTAATTTTTCCCCGATTGCAACCAATCGATCATAATCCAGGTCCCTATACTTTTCGGGAACGATTCCGCTTAGTCGAGGAGTATTAAGCGCCGATCCCATACCGATACGCGTAAGAGACGGTCTTGGAATAATATTTGTATCCGTGCCGTTGAAGCGCACGAATAACCTATCATTTCCAACAAACGTGGCCCCCGATTCGAGTAAAAATAGCAAAAAAGTTGTCTTGCCAGCCCCTTTATCCCCTGTGAATATTACCCCTTTGCCATTAATATTGACGCACGATGCGTGGATCATGGAAAAACCCGATGAAAAAAAGAATTCTTCCATAATAGCTCTTGCGGAAGTATAAGTCCGCAGAGCTAATTCTTTGGCATCATAACCGAAAATATCAATAGCATTGGCATCTCTGCAGATAAAAGTGGAAGGCGGGACAAAGATGTTTTTTGTATCTCCTGTTTTCTCGAACAAAACTGCCGGAGTGCCGGGGTATATGTGGATGCCCCTTCCCGTGCCGATTGCAAGTTTATTCCCAATGGCAGAAAAATCACTTTCAACCATTAGGTGACTACGCACATGCCAGTTGCAGTACGCACCATTGTCAAGAAATTGGAAGAAATATGCTTTGCATATCTTAGCAACTTCCTCCGAGTTCGTTTCCACGGAAATAGCACATGAAGATACTTCTGCGGGCAACCTTACATTGAATATCATTCTTAACCTCCCCTGTTATTTACCGTGCATACGGAATAGATGCAATAACATCCTCTGGCAGGACAATTTTAGCTCCTGTTTTATCAAGGTAATATCTGGCAGCGTTCTTTCTAATCGTCAGAGCAAGCTGGATTGCATGAAACACATCATCGCCTTGAGCGATGAAAGATCCGATAAGCCCGCTTAGCACATCACCCATGCCGGCAACAGCCATTTCAGGAATTTTCTCCGAAGAATACATGTGATGTCCGCCTTCGGGAGAAAATATCTTTGTATCAGCTCCTTTCAGTACGATCCAAGCATTAAACTGCCTGGATGCGGAAGCCACGACTTGCTCGCTCGGCTCATGAGATCCGAACATATTCTGAGTCTCATGGTGATTCAGAGTCAGGACAAAGGCGATATGTTTGTTCTGTCTCCTTGAAAGCAGTTCCGGATGCCTACAGATAAGGTTGATCAGATCGGCATCAACCACGCACGGGATGGTAATTTCTGCCAACATTTTACCGAAGAATGGCAGAATATGATCCGCATCATCTTCTATCCCCATGCCTGCAACTATGCAATGCGATTTGGATACGATGTCTGACATCATATCTGAAAAACCGTTGGGGTTATTGTATTTTCCTATCCCTTTTATCTTGTAGAATCCTCCCCTGGATTCAAGAGTACCCACAACATTATCAGGCACGCATGCGACAACGAGACCGGCACCGCCCTTCATGGCTGATTTTACGGCAATATCAACCGAAAATACCGCTCCTTGGGATCCGCCGATAACCAATACCCTGCCTCTATCCCATTTAGTTTCTATCATTTTCATTCCTCCTTTGCCAGTCATACCGTCTGATAGTATCTATTTTTTCCAGAAAAACTTTTGGATACTTCCTAAACAGGTTCGGGAACTCATTGAGCATTCCTATTATTTTGCTTTGAGCCATCAAGGCAGACACATTGTCGCTATTGCCCCTACACCAGTCGTACATATCTACGCAAGCTCTGATTGCTTCAAGCGTTATCACCTTAGAAACATTCCCTGTTTTAGCGATATCGTTTTGATCATCCAAATCAGAGTTTTCCAATACCAAATCATAAAACTGACTTAGTTCATCAGACGTGATATCTATTCCCCATGCTGCCTTGAGAATCTCGCTTGCTTTCTTATCTTTCGTCGATACGCCTTTCATCAATTCCGGTATTGAGAGTGTAGGAGACGACAGCCAAGCTCTTTTTGCCCTAACCTCTAGAGAAGCGAGAATCAAGATGTTGAATGCATTGTTCTGCCTTGGCATCAGAAACGGAGCCGTTAGTGTGTCTGCTATAAGACCGGGCTCGCGATCCAGATAGTTCAAAAGCAGGCAATCAATCCTTTTATCCAATTTATGATCTTGCAATCTTTCAAGATTGAACAAGTCAGCATGAGGAGTCAACCAGAAGTGATCCCTTCTTTCGTTTGGTTTAAATGAATGGTAACCCAAAAGTAGCCCCCCATCCAACAAAAGCACTGATGCCGAGATGTACTTGATGTTGTAAGCCTGCGCAATCTTTTTTGCTATGAATGTTTTGCCAACCGCCGTAAGACCCGAGACGCAGATTTTCATCTCATCACCTCCCTTTCTATGTTATTTAGTTTTCAACGTGCAATCCGTTGTTCTCCAATTATTAGACTATATCTGCTTTTATGTCAAGCGTGTGCTATAATCACTTTATGAAAACACAATACGTATGGCTAGATGGAGGGATTATTCCTCTGGAGAAAGCCACGGTGCCTCTTTTGACCCATAGCTTACACTACGGGAGCGCGGTATTTGAAGGAATACGCTTCTATAATACAGGCCACGGGCCGGCGGTGTTTCGCCTTCACGACCATATTGCCCGCCTGTTTTTCTCGGCAAAAACAATGGGTATGCGGATTCCTTTTTCACAAAAAACCATTGAACAAGCGATTCTTGCGCTTATTAAAAAAAACGGCTTAACATCGGGATACATCCGCCCGCTTGTATATTACGGAGAAAAAATGGGGCTTTCGCCGACGGACGCCCCGCTTCATGTCGCAATCGCATGCTGGCCGTGGGGGAAATATCTCACAAAAGAAACAGTGGCGGTAAAAATATCTTCATTCATGCGCGTGCACCCGCGCACAAGCGTGATGACCGCAAAAATCTCGGGCAATTACGCAAACTCCGTTCTTGCGTCGCTCGAAGCGCATCGTGAAGGATACGACGAAGCGCTGTTTCTTGACTACAAAGGAAATATCGCCGAGGGCCCGGGAGAAAATATCTTTTTTGTGAAAGGAAAAACCGTTGTCACTCCTCCTGAAGGGTCTATTCTTCCCGGCATTACCAGAAACTCGCTCATGGCAATCGCAAAAGACCTTGGTTATACAATAAAAGAGCAAACTATAAAACCAAAGGATCTTAAAAAATTCGATGAGGCATTCTTTACCGGCACCGCGGTAGAAGTGAACGGCATCGGGAAAATAGACGATGTTATATTCAACAAAGGAAAGGAGGGGCAAATAACAAAACATATTCGGGAAACATACGCGCAAATAGTTTCTGGCGCCCTCCCCCGCTACAAAAAGTGGCTGGCATACATACAATAAAAAACGCTCACCTCTTTTAGAGGCGAGCGTTATAGTGTTTGGGGAATGATCTACTCCCCGGAATATCCTACGTAGGAAATAAAATCTTCTCGCATCTTACTTCCTTGTAACAGAAAAGAGCTCCCGTCGCAAAACATTTCTACGTCTGTTAGCGTAGCCTCTTTGGGGTGTTTCTCAAAAAGATCTTTTTTTAAACTTCTTAGAATAAGAGTTGTCTCCATAACCACCCCCTGTTTTATTTTAGGGTTGCTTTTCTAATAAAAACAACATACTGTATCTCTATATATGTCAAACTTTCTTCAAGAAACGCGCAAAGAGATAGATGTGATAGATCGGCAGATCATGGCGGCGCTTGTCCGTCGTTTTAAGATCACGCATAAAGTTGGTGTGTATAAAAAAAGGCATCGTTTACCGCCTTTGGATAAAAAAAGAGAGAGCGAGGTCTTTGCGCATAAAAAAATCTTAGCAATGAAACATAAACTCAACCCATTGTTGGTCGAGAAGATATTTAAAAATATTATTGCCGAAGTACGCAAAAACCACCGCCATGAAAGAAACAGCGGGAAATAAACCAACAATCGGCATCATCGGCGGGAATGGAAGATTTGGCTCGTGGTTTCGCGGGCTCTTTGAGAGTGACGGGTTTACTGTTTTGGTGGCAAGCAGAACAACCGAGCTTACGCCAGAAGAGCTTGCATCACGCGCGGATATCGTCATCGTGTGCGTATCGCTTGCGGAAACCGTCTCTGTTATCCGAAAGATTAGAAACCACGTGAGGGAAGGCGCGCTCCTGTGCGATTTCACTTCCGTAAAAGAAGCCCCGCTTAAAGAGATGCTTAAGGCAAAACCTAAGTGCGGCGTTATCGGCATTCACCCGCTCTTTGGACCTCTGGTCCCGAGTTTTAAAGGACAGACCGTTGTTTTTTGCCCGGGGAGAAATAATGCATGGATCTTATTTCTCAAAGAATACTTTATAGAAAAGGGCGCGCATATCGTCGTTACGACAGCGCGTGAGCACGACCGTCAAATGGCGGTCGTACAAGCGTTGACCCATTTCACTAATATTGTATTCGCGCAGACCGTTCAAAAACAAAAAAGGGGGGTGCTTCATGCATACACGACGCCGGTGTTTCGCCTGCAGAGCATCCTCGCGGGAAGGATTCTTGGCGGAAGTGGCGACCTTTCGACGGACCTCCTCATGGAAAATCCGTTGTTTAAAAAGGTCCTTGTCGATTACGAACGCATCTTCAAGACATCGGTAGCGCACGTGAAAAAAAAGAACAAGCGCGCTTTTGTGAAGGCTTTCAACGCAACGGCGGAATCGATGAGCTCTTTTATCTCGGTTGCCCAAAAGAAAGCGGTGGAACTTTTTTCATCGCTTGATCGTCAGGTTATTTCACTCAAACAGGCGCCAAAAATCACTTCGCTTACCGGCGACACGAACATCGCCTATCTTGGCCCGGAGGGAACATTCTCCCACAAGGCGGTTCAAAACATCTTTTCACAGAAACATCGCGAAATTCCCAACGCTACGATCAGCGGTATTTTTGAAAAAGTTATGCGTAACGAAGCTCTTTTGGGCGTCGTGCCGGTAGAAAACTCGATCGGCGGTCTTATCCAAGAGACGCTCGATAATATCATTACGTACCCGCTTCGTATCGTTGGATCCTATAAGATGCCGATCTGCCTCTGCCTCTTATCCAGAATAAAAGACAAGGACGCCATCAGGATCATTCGCTCACATCCCCAACCGCTTTCCCAGGCGAAGGACTGGTTGCATAATAATTTTCCCGAAGCGCGACTGGAAACCGAATCGAGCTCAGTGAAAGCGATTCTCTCGACATCCGACCCTCAAGTGGCTTTTATCGCCGACAAAGAGGCCGCACAGAAATACGGCCTTCATATTCTTGCTGAGAATATTCAAGACAAGAAATATAATGTTACGGAATTTTATATCATCTCAAAAAGCGAAGCTCCGCAGATAAGTCGCGCGCTCCGCTCGGAAAAGACGCTTCTCCTTCTTGCGGTATATGACCGACCGGGGGTGTTACGAGATATTCTCAATAAGATCGCCGCCCGCGGCCTTAATCTTTCTAAGCTTCATTCAAAAGCATCGGAGATTGAGGGGTGGAATTATTATTTCTTTTTGGAAGTAGAGGCGCTTCCTCATGATAAAAACCTCAAAGAGGCGCTTAAGGAAATCAAGCGCTATTGCTCCATCGTAAGAGTGTTGGGTATTACATAGTAAAACTCACAGCTCTTCATTTTTTGCGAAAAGGAAAAAATAATATTTTTCCCATCTTAGCCTCCAAAGGTCATAAAATTAGAGCTTTCGTATTTTTTGACCCCCATGCTAAATAATTTAAGTGACACAAAAAACCAAACGAAAGAAAGAACGCTAACAAGCAGTAATTTTTCCAGCGAAATATTCCGCACTATTTCAACTGGCAAGGCGCCAACCACAAGAGATGGGACAATAAATGTAAAAATAACTCGTGTCACCCCATGAAATGCTCCACCGTGAAATATCGAGGGGGTAAAAAATAATTCAAAGAGACCGCTTGTTACTGGGTTTGCGTCTGTAAACAAAAAGCTTACTGAATAAATTGCCACTGCTATGGAAAGAAACATAATTGTGGAAATAGCAATAAGCAGCACAATCAACAACACTTGATATATGCTCGCATGGATTAGTAGTGCATACGTTGTAAGACAGGCGATGCCAAAAATAATATCTCCCACACCGGATGCATTGAATGACGAGGTTGCTATCCGTACCAGTAAATTTTTTGGAGAGAGCATGAAATGATCAAACCTTCCATTTGCAACATAGTCGGCAAGTTTTCTGATTCCTGCCGCCGCTGAAAATACGACTCCAAAAGATAGCGTGCCAAAACCTAAAAGACCAATAATATCTGCGGACGTCCAGCCATTAACAACACCAACAGATTTTACAAAAAATACCCAAATAATAATGAAGGCCGTGTTGTTAATAGCCATGCCGGCAATATTCGTGAGGAAACTAGTACGGAGTTCCGCACTACCCTGGATATTTTTCTTTGTCGCATACAGCGCAAAGCGCAATTCTTTCATCATAAAATTATCCTCCGTTTACCGAGACCTTTTTTCTGGCTTTTGCAAATAGAATGGAAACAACTATTACAAAAACAAAAGTCCAAAAGATTTGTATTCCAATTTTAACTGGCCATTCTATGGCCCATGCCCCGTAAACGGTGTGTGTTATAAATTGTGATGCTCCAAATGGACTATATAATGCAATTTTATACATAAAATTGGGAAACAAGGCGACCGGAAGATATGAACCACCGAGAATCATAACCGCCTTATCTACAATCCAAAATAGAGGGCTAACATCCTCTATCCAAAACGCTAAAAGCCCAACTGTGGCATAAAGAGCTAAAGATAAAATAGCTCCAAATAAAAAAACCAGCACAAGCGTTGGAATAAAAACATATGTAGACATTGTTGCTGGAATTCCAACAATACTCGCGAGAATTATTGCGCCAAAAAAGGAAATAACTAAAAAAGGATATAATCCCTCACCAACCTGCCACCACATACGATATGATAAATACGAGATCGGTTTACTGAACAATACTTCAATGTTTCCTGATTGCACATCTTGCATGATTGCCCGCGAAATGTCACGCAAACGAAACACTGAAAAAGCGAAGTAAAAAAACATACTCCATGCGGCAACTATAAAAGTTGTGTTATTTATTATGCCGTTGTTTAAACGGAACACGTACCAATATAAAACTAACAGCACACCACACCGCGCGACGATGGAGAATGTATCTATCAAAAGGCGTCCTGGGTAATACATCCTGTCCCTGACAAGTGTTCTTAGTATTTTATGAGCGAGGCGGATTGCTTTCATACATGTTTCTGATAACTGCTTCGAGGCTTGTGTTATACACATCAATGTCATCTACCTCAAATACGTTGAGTAGCTTTCGCAGGGCTTCTTGCGTGGTAATTTTTTCAATATCAACAACAACCGTAATCTTATTTTTTTCTTTTACGGCGTAGCGAAGACCGCTTGGCAATTCGGGGAACGAGTCGAATGTTTTCTCCGGCGTAACGTCAACATACTTTTCACGTATGAATGACCTTGCTAATTCTTGCGTTGGCAAATCCTTTACCAGTGTGCCGTGATTTATAACAATCGTTCTGCTACATAATGATTCGATGTCGCCGACATCGTGTGATGTCAAAAAAATTGTCGTTCCTTCTTCATTATTTATTTTAAGTAATAAATCGCGAAGTGATTTTTTTGCAACTACATCGAGTCCTATGGTTGGCTCATCAAGAAAAATAATTTCGGGCTTATGAATAAGAGATGAGGCAACCTCCGCCCTCATACGCTGTCCGAGAGATAGCTTTCGAACTGGTTGGTTAATAAACGAACCTAGATTAAATAACTCCACGAGCTCAGCAATCCGGATTTTTATTTGCTTATCAGATAAATCATACATCACGCCAAAAAACTCAAGGGAATCAGTCAGTGGTAAATTTGGTAAAAGCTGAGAGCGCTGCCCAAAAACTGTTCCAATTTTGTATGCAAGCTTCTTGCGATCCTTTGCCGGATCAAGGCCGAGCACACTAATACTTCCTGCTGTTGGGAAAAGTATGCCTGTGAGCATTTTGATTGTTGTTGATTTTCCAGCGCCATTTGGACCTATAAATGCCACGCGCTCACCGCTTTTGACGCTGAATGAGATATTATCAACGGCCTTTATTTCTTTAATTTCGGGCACAAAAAGGTTTTTTACCCATCCAGCGGATTGGTTTTTGACGGGAAACGAAAATCTTTTTGATAAGCTAGAAACAATAATAGAATCATTATTCATGAGGATAGTATTGCATAAATACTATGTTTTTGGAAGAATGGGTGAGGGAGGTAAAATAAAATTTATGAACAATCTTATAGTAGAAGGACCAAAAAAAGGTCTTGATGTAATAAAGAAAGAAGCTGAGAAAGCACTCGCCAGTCTGGAAAACCAGCTAAACATGCCTGTCGACTTTCCTGTTCTTGTCCGGCTTCATGAATCAAGAGCTAAATATGAAAAACAGCTCGGAAGAAAAACGCAAAAATGGGAAGTCGGAAATACATCTGCGAATGGTACTATAGACATTATTCATCCGAACTCTTTTAAAAAATACGCCTCTCGCCCCAAAAGTGATTTTGTAAAAATCCTCAAACATGAGCTGTGGCACACTTTCGCTAAGAGAATTGCTGGGAAATCAGCAATCCCCTGTTGGCTTAATGAAGGGATGGCGATGTGTTTAGCGAATCAAGCCGATCAATATCAAAATCGGCGGGGCTATTATATAGAAGAAGGTTTTGCTGTAAAACTTTCTACAGCCCACGGGTGGAATACATACGCAAACTATGATGCATAGTGATATGCATCATAG
>JANLHQ010000081.1 GCA_024654415.1 Candidatus Azambacteria bacterium
AAAAATAAAAAAGCCCGGGTGCTGTAATAGGTAGCCAGCCTCGACTTAAAATCGAGTGAGCGTAAGCTCGTGTGGGTTCGAGTCCCACCCCGGGCACCATTGAGGAAATTGCAAGTTTTGAAGGTTCGCCGTAAGATTTCAAAACCGCCAAAGAGCCCTGAAAAACAATCGAGCAGAGTTGTGTGATTCCGTCGAAAAACCCTCAAAAGATATTTGACAAAACACTGTTTGGGTGTTACAGTCATGCACAATTAGACGTAGCACATTAAACCAAAGTAGGAGGAGGAAAAATGCTAGATCTCATTAGGAGGTTCGCTAAGAGGGCTATTTTTACAAAAAAGCTCTCGCTGGATGATTTCGCAATGCAGGTTATAAAAAATAAGTGCACCATAGTTGTCATTACACCAAAGCGCACCATCACAAAACAGCGGGAAGTAAGACATACGCTTTACTTTCAAGGGGTAGATCAATCAAGAGCAGTACTCACAGAGATTTATGAGCACTGCTTTACTACCGTACATACCTACGAGGGAGTACGGCGGGAAAGGGTCGAGATACTCCTCATGGCACTACGGAGAGGAGATGCACTCACAAAAAGCATCCCCGACCTCCTCATCGAGGTAGTGGACCTTGATGGGAAAGTTATGAATCCCCCCTCCCGCGCTAACATCCGAGCACAGGCAGATGGACGACTTAATGTTTCCATCTGACTGTGCCACCACCAAAAAGGCCCGCGACAATCGCGGGCCTTTTTTTTATTTGACAATCCATTTTAAAATCTATACTTTACAAACCACCACATAACTACTTTAACAACTCAATAAAAGGAGGAACAACAGCCATGATCCCTACTCTGATAACTGTAAGCGGTATCCTTGCAACAATCATATATATCGCAAGCTATCTCACTGGGCACGCGTTCATTGCCACGACCGCAGCAATCTGGACCATGTGTTCTGATTTTCTCGACGGGAATGTTGCGCGGATACTGAGGCAAGAAACAGAGCTCGGCGCAGCACTGGACCCAATAAACGACCGCTTTTTCCTTATGGCGGTACTCGGGAACATCCTGTATCTCAAAGGCGTTGAAGCAGTGTACAACGTATGGGGTGCGACTATTATCGCCTCAGAGATTGGAATTATTCTTGTAGTAGTCATAACACTCACTGTCTTTAACAAAAAAGTTAAGGTCAATTTTGTCGGTAAGATCCGACAAATCGGTCACCTCATTTTGATGGGTACAGTGCTTGCTGACTCATACTACGCAATTGGTCGATTTGCTCCTCTCCCCCAGCTTCGCTCTGTCCTTCAAATGATGGCATTTCTTTCCTTCACGGCATTTGTTTTTTATTTAGGAAGGGCGTTCACCATCTGCCAAAAAAACCCTCTTATCAAATAACTTGATACGAGGGTTTTTACTCACATGCAAGGGGTATTTATAGATGGCATTGACTTTTCTGTGTTTAGTGCTATAATGTCTCCTTGTTGCTCGTACTGTGCAACGCCGTATCGCGAGGGATTCGCGACAACGCACACTAAAAACCAAGGGAGGTTTTGTGCATGGTAAAGATTTCAGAGGTCATTAAAAAATTGCAGGGGGTATTTCCCCCGCCGGAGGTAAAAACGGCGGAGGAGCTTCTGTACTGTTTTTTGAAAGAAAAAGTCTCTGCCGTAACGGTCGAGCCTGCCTGTTACGGAGAGATACCGGGTAAGGCACACCGGATTACCATCGATTATACCGGCAAAAATGGTAAGAAAAAGCCGGTGCGAAGGCAGGAGGTACTTGTAACTATTAAAAAACAAAGTACCAAGGAGGAATTGCTGCAAGAAATGCGAAAACTCTACCCGGTCATAGAGAGCCGAGCGAATGAGATTCGTAATATCCTCGGCATCTGTGTTATCATCCCGGAGCGGTTCATAAGAGAACTCGCTCCAGTACAAAAACGCTCAGGCACTACCGCCTGAGCTCAAAATAGAAAAGGGACCCAACAATGGGTTCCTTTTTTTATTGAGATGCCTCCTTGTGTGGGCGGAGTCGTTCTTTAAGTACTATATAAATGACTACCATCGCCCCCACGGCGATTATAAGCTGTTTTGGGGTCATAGTGCCAAAGTACGCCCATACGAACGCAAACGGCGTAATACCTATCACTGTCGCAAATATATACTCTCTCGTTGTGATAGTTGAAAATAATCCAAGAGCATAACTTAACGCATCAACCGGAATGACGATACGCAAAAGCACGATGGTCCAAAAGAACTGTTCTTTTGGAATCCGTGCCTCTATTTTTTCTACGCGCTCAAGCGACACGAATCTTCGCACGATACGCTTCCCGTATTTCCGCGCGATCCAGAATGCGATAAGTGATCCAATACTCCAAGAGATGATGCTAAATATCGCCGCCCAAAACCACCCATATAACAACGATACAATCGGCAAAAACGGCAACGCAGAAAGTGGCGCAATCACCGTCGCAACAATGCCCAATATAATATACGCGAGCGCGCCACCTATCTCGTGATGATAAATAAATGCTTTGAGCTCTTTTTCGTTAAGCGCAACAATACCAGACACCACGATAAACATCGCGGCAATTACCGCGAATCCTACAAGATAATTTATAAGCTCCTTTTTCTGTTTCAGGAAAATTTTCATATATAATCTACTATCGAAATGATATCACTTATCAGCTTTGTCACAAATTAAATGCCCCGCGAGAAATGTTTTCCCGCGGGGCCTTTATTGCTATCCTGTTCCGAGTTTACTCAGCTCGGAAATCATGTGTTTTAAAATACTTTTTTTCAGTTTAAATTCTGTTTCCACTGGACTCTTTGCCCTCTCTCTTCTTCTGAGACGCGCCCTTGCCCGCCTGATATACATATTAAGGCATTCGCCCTTTTTCTTTCTCACGCGTAACCTCCTTTTTCAGGGTTTTCCTTAGCTTCTCTCTTTGTTTGTTTAGGCCATCCGTTCCGATAATCAACCCGGCAAATATACGGATATCCTGATAACAACAATCTGACCTGCACACGTCTTTAATCGAGTGCAGTGATTTAAAATCTACATTAAAAAGCTCTCGTCCAGAAAGTCCGGTTAATCGCTGTGCGATCTTACTCATGACAACCTCCTTTGATGTACTCGGTTTTTAAATTACGTTGGTGCGGGTAGGCGGAATCGAACCGCCACCTTCTCGTTGGCAACGAGATGTCCTGCCACTAAACAATACCCGCTACGTTTTCAAACCAGTGCCGCGGGTCAGAATTGAACTGACGACGCCTACCTCTTCAGGGTAGCGCTCTACCACTGAGCTACCGCGGCGCTTATATTGCTCCTGCCTATGATAGCAAAAATAAAGGTTTTTGCAACATCTTGAAACAAAAAATAGCCCGTGTTGGGCTATGGGTTACTGTGGGCGAGTGAGGGTTCGAACTCCAAACCTACTCGGTTTGCCCTCCCACCTTTTTTTGGTGCGCGCTGAGGGATTCGAACCCCCGGCCCACTCGGTGTAAACGAGTTGCTCTACCACTGAGCTAAGCGCGCATAAAGGTGGGGGGTGAACAAACGAGCCGCTCTACCACTGAGCTCCGTGCCCCAAAACTTACACTTTTTCCTCTTCCTCGTTTTGGTGCGCGGGAGAGGATTTGAACCTCCAAGCCCTTGCGGGCGCTACCACCTCAAGGTAGTGCGTCTGCCAATTTCGCCACCCGCGCGTATTTCGGGCACGCGCTTATTCCCCCTGCGTGCTTTCTGCTGGCACATCTTCAACCACTTCCGCAGCTGCTTCCTTCGCTCCCTTAGCGCTGCGCGTTGCAAATCCCACCTGAACACTCTTTAGTTTTGCACGCTTCCCTTTTGCGGTTCGTATATAATACAATTTGCTCCGTCGTGTTTTCGTGTGCTTCATCACCTCGATTTTTTCAATCAATGGTGAGTGTAATGGATATGTCTTTTCTACGCCAACCCCCTCGGCGATCTTGCGCACAGTGAACGACGCGCTCGCGCCTTTTCCGTGCTTTCGCGCAAGCACAATTCCTTCGAAGATCTGGACGCGCGCCTTATCTCCTTCTTTGATTTTTTGATACACTTTCACGATATCTCCCGCTGTGAATTCGGGGAGCGTGGTCTTAAGTTGGGCCTTTGCAAACTGAGCTATTTTATCCATACTTTTTCATTAAAACACAATGTTCTGATGGTATCAGATGTCTCGTTTTTTTTCAAGCCCTAAAAGGACGTTGGTTAAATCCTTTGGCAAATGAGACGAAAACACTGCCTTTTCCCCATCAGGAAGTGAAAAGGACAAAGCACTGGCATGCAAAAACTGCCTTGAAAGAGGGAGTAAACTAAGCACTTTCCGGGGAGCATATGTTTTATCCCCAGCCAATGGGTGCCCAATGTGCTTAAAATGCACTCGTATCTGATGCATCCTCCCTGTTTTAGGGTATGCCTCCACAAGCGTAAACCCGTCATAAAACTCCAGAACTTTGAATCCAGTGCTTGCGTTTCGGGATTTACTTACATTTCCCGAACGTCGTTTATTTCTCTTTTGGATTGCTATTTGGCGTGCTTTTAGCCTTCCAATAGGAACAGTGATTTCCCCTTCCTTTTTTGCAAGCTTCCCCGCTACAAGTGCAGTATAAGTTTTCTCAACATTTCTACTCGAAAACTGCTTTTTAAGCCACTCGAACATTGGTTGAGTTTTAGCAACCACTAGCAAGCCCGACGTTTCCTTATCAAGCCTATGTACGATACCAGGCCGCAAGGGGTCCTCTCCTACCCCCTTGAGCTCTGGCCAGCGTGCAAGAAGCCCATTTACCAGGGTGCCCTTTTTATGCGTATGTGAGGGATGCATGACAACACCAGCGGGCTTTTCTATCACCGCAAAATCCTTTGCATCATGGACCACATGAAACAACACCGTGGGGTCGGATGTGATATCTACTTGATCTTCTTCTTTAAAACTGATCTCAAGCGCGTCGCCACTCTTTATATGGTAATGCTTTTTTACAGACGAACCATTTACACGCACCTCACCGCTCTCAATGAGTTGCTGTAAAAAACTGCGCGAGCGCGCAGGAAATTGAGAGACCAAAAATAGATCAAGTCGCGTGCCCGCATCCGCGGGTGCAACGCTAATGGAAGATGTGTGGGTAGTCATATCTCATCGCCTTACGCACGCGCTTCATCACCTGCTCTGCCTCTTCACTTGCCTGTGCGGTCCCCTTCTTAAGAACAAGCGAAAGATATGATTCATCTTTTGCAAATTCTTCTCGGGCACTGCGGATAGGGTCCAAGAATGTATTTATAAC
>JANLHQ010000083.1 GCA_024654415.1 Candidatus Azambacteria bacterium
ATACCCGCGCGGTGTGCGTGGGTATTTTACTGAGCTTAAAATCGATGGGTTTGCGATATCGCTTGAGTATGAAAATGGTGTTTTGAGGCGCGCATCTACACGGGGGGACGGAAAGGTAGGTGAAGACGTTACGGAAAACATCAAAACTATCGATGCGGTCCCTTTAGCGCTTCCTGACCCTGCTTTTATCCTCAAAGAAGCGAAAAATCGCCTAACCATCGTGCAAAACGAGAAAATCATGAAGATCCTGAAAACCCACATACATAAAGGAAGTATAGAGGTGCGCGGTGAAGTATTCATGGCAAAAAAGGTATTTGAAGCTATTAATAAAGAGCGCAAGAAACAGGGTGAGCCCTTGTATGCAAACCCGCGTAATACGGCGGCAGGGTCCATTCGCCAGCTTGACCCGAAGGTGGCGGCAGCTCGTAAGCTCGACTTTTTAGCATATGATCTTGTTACCGATCTTGGTCAGCGCACGCATGCGGAAAAGCACGAGATCTTGAGCGCGCTGGGGTTTCGCACTGATACATATGCACGTGAATGCGAAACACTGCGCGACGTATATGCGGTGTATCAGGGTATAGAAAAGAAGCGCGAAAACTTGCCATATCAGATCGATGGCATGGTGGTAAGCGTGAACGACAGCGAAACATTCGCCAGACTGGGCATTGTAGGGAAGGCGCCTCGCGGCGCGGTAGCGTTCAAGTTCCCCGCTGAAGAGGCAACAACAGTAGTGAGCGATATTGTAATACAAGTTGGGCGTACGGGTGCGTTGACGCCGGTAGCACATCTTGAAGCGGTACCGATTGGTGGTACCATTGTGTCGCACGCGTCACTGCACAACGAAGATGAGATCATGCGGCTTGGTGTACGCATTGGCGATACGGTGATCGTAAAGCGTGCGGGTGATGTTATTCCAAAGGTTGTGAGTGTGATCACAAATCTCCGTACTGGAAACGAGAAGAAATTTATTATGCCAAAGTGTTGCCCGGTGTGCAACGAACCAGTGGTGCGACCCGAGGGCGAGGTAATTGTACGGTGCGTGAATAAAAAATGCCCCGCGAAAAATAAAGAAGCGCTGTATCATTTCGTGGCAAAGCCGGCATTTAATATTGTGGGTCTTGGGTGGAAAATTTTGGATGCACTTTCTGATGTTGGCCTTGTGGCTGATCCGGCGGATATTTTTTCAATAGAAAAAGCAGACCTTATTCCGCTTGAACGGTTTGCTGAAAAATCAGCAGACAAGCTTGTGGCCGCTATCGAAAAGACAAAAACAGTTTCACTTGCGAAATTTTTATATGCGCTTGGCATTATACATGTGGGAGAGGAGACAGCGCTTGATCTCGCGGAGTATTTTGCATCGAGGGGGCGCATAACAACACCACTCGAGCTTTTACGTATCGCGGACGCAGAAACAGCAGAAACACTACAAATGGTCCCTCATATCGGTGAAAAAGTAGCCACAAGTATTGATGTATATTTTCATAGCGCTTACGCACGACGCCTTTTGCAAAAATTAGCCGACGCTGGTATCATCATACACAGTCCAAAGGCTGAAAAAAGCTCACAGAAACTCAAAGGAAAAAGCTTTGTACTCACCGGAGAACTCGAAACAATGACCCGCGACGGCGCGAAGGAAATCATACGCGCGCGCGGCGGCTCTGTGTCGAGCTCCGTATCAGCGCAGACCGATTATGTTGTCGCAGGGGCGCATCCGGGGTCAAAATATGCAAGCGCTAAAAAAGTGGGGGTAAAAATATTGGACGAACAGGAGTTTATAAAGCTGACAAAAAAATAGCATCGTATAAATAAGGAGTATGGACAAAAAAACAGTACAACACATCGCAAAACTTTCGTATCTTCACGTGGATGAGGATGAGCTTACAACGATAGCAAATGAGCTTTCTTCGATTCTTGCGTATGTATCTGAGCTAAACACTGTAGATACCGAGGACACAGAAGCAATGGGGCGCGCGGCGGCGCATACGAATGTATTTCGGAAAGATGAAACACATCCTGCAGATCTCGAGTGTGTCGCCGCGCTCGTGAATGCCGCGCCTGACACAAGCGAGGGCTATATAAAAGTAAAAGCAATTTTGTAATACAAACCTGCAATGAACGACCTCCTCACCCTTACTATTGCATCGGCGCACAAGAAGCTCGCTACGAAAGAAATTTCAGCGCGTGAGCTTACTGATGCGCATATTGAGCACAGTATAGAAAAAGACAAAGAGGTCTGCGCATATGTGAATACCGTGTTTGATGAGGCGCGCGCGCAGGCAGATGCGATAGATGAAAAAATACAGTTCGGAGACGAGCTTTCCGCGCTCGCGGGTATTCCTGTTGCGATCAAAGATAATATTCTTATTAAGGGACACAAAGCAACAGCAGCATCAAAAATATTAAAGGACTATAGTGCGCCGTATGACGCAACAGTGATCAAGAAATTGAAAGCACATGATGCCATATTTATGGGGAAGACGAACATGGATGAATTTGCAATGGGGTCTTCCACTGAAAATTCGGCATTTTTCCCGACAAAAAACCCACGAGACCTTTCTCGCGTGCCAGGCGGATCTTCCGGTGGTTCAGCGGCGGCAGTTGCTTCTAATCAGGCAATGTATGCGCTCGGCTCAGACACAGGCGGCTCTATTCGTCAGCCAGCAGCATTTTGCGGCGTTGTAGGGCTTAAACCAACATATGGAGCGGTATCAAGGTATGGGGTTATGGCAATGGCATCCTCGCTTGACCAGATCGGCCCCCTCACCAAGACCGTAGAAGACGCAGAGCTTGTGTTTCGCGCGATAGCAGGACAAGACGCATATGATGCGACTAGCGCTGTATCTGGAAAAGCTACTGCAAAAAAGGTACTTCGATCGCTTACTGGCGCACGTATTGGTGTGCCGAAAGAATATTTTTCCGTAGAAGGGATGGACGCAGAAGTGCGCACGACTGTTGAGCAAGCGATTCAAAAAATGGAACGCGTGGGCGCACAGATAGTCGAGATTAGTTTACCGCATACTGCACATGCGGTCCCTGCATATTACATTATTATGCCCGCCGAGGTATCTTCGAATCTCGCGCGGTATGATGGCATTAAATATGGATATTCAGTATACGATGCAAACGGCGATGGCGTGCTTGAGGAGGTCTATAGGCGCTCGCGTTCTGAGGGCTTTGGCAAGGAGGTGAAGCGACGTATCATGCTTGGTACATATGTGCTCTCAGCAGGATATTACGATGCGCATTATAAAAAAGCACAGCAGATACGAACGAAAATAAAAGATGATTTCGTACGGGCGTTTGAAAAGGTTGATATGATCGTAACCCCGACAACGCCTACGACCGCGTTCCGTATCGGCGAGAAAAAGGACGATCCACTCGCGATGTACCTTGCAGACATATTTACCGTACCGGCAAATCTTGCTGGCCTTCCCGCAATGTCTCTTCCGTGTGGCGAGGTAAATGGCTTACCAGTAGGGCTTCAATATATCGCGCCGTGGTGGGAGGAGGATACACTGTTTACCTTGGGCAAAGCATTTGAACAACTATAATATATATGCCTCCAGATCTTCAAATCCCATTATCAGTTCAATCACAGCTTGGAAGCGCCGGCGATAGCGCGGCGGTGTTTGTGGCATCTGAAAGCGGGATGCTACTCTTTTTAATGATAAAATTTGTATTCTTTGCGCTCTCGATATTTCTTGCAATCCATATCGTATACTTACTATATAAAACAGGAGGTATAAAAAAAGAGTTTGAGTTGTTT
>JANLHQ010000056.1 GCA_024654415.1 Candidatus Azambacteria bacterium
ACATAGGGAGAGTATATTCGTCATATCGGTATCGTACGACTACCTCTCCGCCGATTCTTCATTCTTTGATTAGTGGTGCGGTTCAGATTTGAATTCGCGGTAAGGGTTTTTGACAAATATCCCAATATTTGGTATCTTTGTGATATTAATATAAGTAGTAACCTTGGTATAAGTCGTTCCGGTTCTAGTTTTTAGGAGAGGGAAGAGGTTGGCATGGCAAGCCAAAAACGACAATGAATTTGCCGAAAAAGCGAGATTTTATGACAACATATCACATTTTTTCTCTTTTCTTATCACATACCGTGTAAATCGGTGCTGTGTTTATTGTGCGCAGGCTTTCTGCCGCAAAACTCTTCTCAAAAACTTATAACCGCATACAGAGACGAAACACCAAGGATTTAAAATATGGGGCTTATTGATAATGCAGTATTAGGTGTTTTGTTCACTATCGGAAGTATTGGTATTCTTTTTGGAATAGCAATCGGGTACGTGGTGCGGAAGAAAATAGCAAACATTCAAGCAGGTACGCTTGAAAACAAGCTTGCAAAGCTAGTTGACGAATCACATGCGAAAGCGAAGGAAATTGTGCTTTCTGCAAAGGAAGAGGCAGTAAGGATTCTAGAAGACGCAAAGAAGGAAGAGAAGGAAAAGGAGGCGCAACTTGCCAAATTTGAAGGGCGACTTGCAAACCGAGAGGATTTACTCGACAAAAAAGGTGCGGAATACGATCGACTTGAGAAAGAGTTCGCAGAAAAAACAGAAAAGATTAAGATAATTAAGGAAGAGGTTGAGAGGGCTCAGGCCCAGCAGACGGAGGTGCTTGAAAAGATGTCTGGCTACTCCAAGGAACAAGCAAAAACTGAGCTGTTCGATCTCACTGAACAGCAATACAAGAATGATCTACTAGCACAGATCCGAAAGCTCGAAAATGAAAATCATGACGCATTCGAACGGAAAGCAAATGATATTCTCGCAACCACCATTCAGCGGTATGCGGCATCGCAGGTTGCGGAGATTACCACAACCACGGTAAGCATTCCGTCCGATGAAATGAAGGGAAAGATCATTGGGCGTGAAGGGAGAAACATTCGAACACTTGAGCGACTCACCGGAGCGGAGATCATTGTAGATGACACGCCCGGGACTATTGTGATCTCGTGTTTTGACCCGGTGCGGCGTGAAATATGTAAAATAGCGTTAGAAAAGTTAATTATTGATGGAAGGATTCAGCCAGCGCGCATTGAAGAGATGGTAGAAAAGGCAAAGATAGATGTGGTGACTCGCATTAAAAAAGCCGGAGAAGAAGTCATTTATGATCTTGGTATTGTCGGTATGGATCCAAAATTAGTAAACTTACTCGGGCGATTACATTACCGAACGAGTTATGGACAGAACGTACTTCTTCATTCTGTGGAAATGGCACACGTTGCAGCAATGCTGGCTGAAGAGCTTGGCGCGGACGTACAGGTCGCAAAGATAGGCGCACTGTTTCATGATATTGGAAAGGCTATGGACCATGAGGTGCAAGGAACACACGTTGAGATCGGCAAGAAGATTCTTGAGAAGTTTAATGTTGATAAGCGCATAGTACAGGCGATGCAGTCGCATCATGAAGAGTATCCGTATGAAACACTTGAAGCGATTATCGTGCAGACAGCGGATGCGATCTCCGGAGGAAGACCAGGTGCGCGCCGTGGCACGATGGAAACATATCTGAGGCGACTTGAAGAACTTGAAAGCATTGCAAATTCTTTTGAAGGTATTGAGAAATCATACGCAATTTCTGCGGGGCGAGAGATCCGCGTGTTTGTGACCCCAGAAAAGATCGATGATCTTGCGGCACACAAACTTGCGAGAAGCATTGCGGATAAAATAGAACAGGAATTAAAATATCCTGGCGAGATCAAGGTAAGCATTATTCGTGAAACACGCGTAATCGAATACGCCCGATAACTTTCTTTTGTGAAAATAATTTTTATTGGCGATGTAATGGGCCGGCCGGGGAGAGAGGCGGTTGAACGTATGCTTCCCTCTCTAAAGGAAGAGTTTGCTCCTGACTTTGTGATATGCAATGGCGAAAATCTTGCGCATGGAGCGGGTGTTACGAGAAAGGTGGTAGACGAGATGTTTACTGCTGGTGTTGATGCACTCACATCTGGCAATCATATATTTGACAAAAAAGATGCCTCGGCATTTCTTGCTGAAGAACAGCTCCCAGTCATTAGGCCTCTTAATTTTCAGGACAATGCGCTTGGTCGCGGATATATGGAGTTTGAGAGAAAGGGAAAGAAAATCATTCTTGTTAATATAATTGGTACGCTTTTCATGGGAGAAGCATATCGCAACCCGTTTCTTGTTATGAGCGCATTCCTTAAGGATCGTGCGGATGATGGCGCTAGTATTATTGTTGATTTTCACGCGGAAACAACGTCAGAAAAGCGTGCCATGGGGTTTTATCTCGACGGCAAGGTTTCTGCGCTACTCGGAACGCATACTCATGTGCCAACAGCTGATGCGCAAATACTTCTTGGGGGCACCGCCTACATTACTGATGTCGGCATGACGGGAACGACACAATCAGTTATTGGTATGGAAAAGGATGCTGTGATCCGTGCATTTTGCGGTGAGCAGGCGCGACCAGATATTGCCGAGGGCGAGGTTGCCTTGGATGCAGTAGTAATTGATATCAACGATGATACGGGTCGTGCGCGGTCGATTACTCAGATACACAGGGTTCTCGTTCGTTAAAGCCCAACTTTGCGCATGTAAGCAAATAAGCCACTGTGTACAACGTGGTTGCACTAGTTGACTTTTCGGTATAATATTGTGTTATGAGTGGTTCATTTACATATAAGCGAGGAAGGCGGAAAGAATTATTGGACTTAGCAAAGGAGAAAGGCAATGGCGGCAAGAACGGCGAACCTACCCCGCAACAACATGGGTGCAATGGGTGAGATGGTGTTTGACGAAATCTTCCCAGACGTTGCAGATGAGGAGTTACGATTGAAGGGCGGTCCTTATGCCTGTCGCGAAAAGTTCATTCCGATTGAGGAGCTACCGGCGGGAATAATGGACATGGAGTCCATTATTGATGCGAGGCGTATTTCCAAAACAACAGGAGAAAGAGAATATTTCCCCACAGCGCATGACCTCCTGCCGTTTCATGCGATTATGGCGCTTCTGGGTGATGAGGATATTCACCCGCGCTTTTCATCGCTTTCCCGTAGGAAGGCGTACACAAAAACCACATATCACCGGGGTGGACGCAGGGTTATCCATCTAAGGCGGGGCTCCCCGTAACTTTCTTATATAAAGGAGGTGGGTTATGGCAAAGCGCTTAGAGTTGTTTACAGATGATGCTCCAAGAGAAGTACGGAGGCATAGCATTCTCAATGAGGGAATCATATGTTTTCTCATTGGAAAGACAATTATCCCGGTGCGCTTACAGTCCCCGCCTCCTAGTTCTTTCGAGGAGGAAGAAGTATATTATGCTGTTATGTACTCCTAGATATTAGGAGTACATAAAAAGCGGCAGGCATAGCCTGCCGCTTTTTCTTTTATGCAAATGTGGCAGAAACTGTATTTCTGAAGTGTTCCCGTTTTGTCTGCGTTTTTTACGCAGGCACAAAACGCAATCCCGTCTTCCTCATGCCACAATAATAAATGACGGGGCTGTTTGTTAGCCAATCGCTTTGCTCACGACTCGGTCTTCGACCTCCCTGCACTGCGTTTTGTAGCTTCGCTACGCTTCAGACAAAACGGGAGCTTGGACAAACAGGGAGGCAGAAACTGTATTTTTGCACTGCTGTTTGTTAGCCAATCGCTTTGCTCTTGGACAAACAGGGAGCTTGTATTGCTTATGTTTCCTTGGTATACTGTATATGAAATCAATATTTCACTTATTAAAGGTCGTTTTGTAATCTAACGTTTAATCAAATTTATGAATAAAGATGCATTAGTAGAAGCAGTGCTTTCAAAGGCAGGTTTGGAGACAAAAAAGGCAGCGCAAGACGCAGTGGAGGCGGTGTTTAGCACCATCCAGGGCGAATTATCAAAAGGTGAAGACGTGGCAATCTCTGGGTTTGGTACATTTTGTGTAAAGGCGCGAGCAGCACGCCAGGGTGTGAACCCAAAAACTGGAGAGAAGATTCAAATTGCAGCAACCATCGTGCCAAAATTCAAAGCTGGCAAAGGGTTGAAGGATTCTGTGAAGAAATAAATTTACGATACTTGATTGAACGAACACGCAACTCTTTGCATAGAGTTGCGTGTTGCTTTTTAACCATAGGGCTTACGCAGTTGGCGCATTTCTTCGTTGCTTCGCTTCAAAACTCCCTCACCATACTATAAGTATGGCTCGGTCGTTTCTCACTCGCGCCTCGAACTGCACCCAACTGCATAAGTCCTACATCATCAAAATTATATGTTCACTAAACTTATGATCGCGATATGTGCGGCGCTTAGTATGTTTGCCGCTACGGGATACGCGTTCGCCGATATGGGAGGGTGGGGGTACGACGGCGGCATGATGGGAGGAGGATTTGGCGGCGGCGGATTGTTTGGCGGCTTGTTTATGCTGATATGGTGGGCGGTGATCATCGCCGGCATTGTGCTTTTGATAAGG
>JANLHQ010000097.1 GCA_024654415.1 Candidatus Azambacteria bacterium
GTAGGTATTGATGCCGATACCGGAGCAGAAGCAGGAGAAATTCCTTGCTTTATTTCCTGTGGCGCGGGTTTGGGCTGTTCTGTTGGTTGTTGTGGCTCGCTTTGAGCTTGCTGAGAGGACCATGGAGTTGTCCTTTTAAACCGTTCAGGGATGGGGACGACATACCTCGGTGCCGGTTTTGGTGGCTCTACGGCAACGGGCTGTGACCGGATAAACCCTTGTGCTTGCACGGTTGGTGTTTGAATAGTGGGAGGATAGAGTTTTTTGAGCTCCAGCCGCACTTCGCTGAATATTTCAGTGTCGATATCATGGGCGACTTGTGTTGCCTTAAGCGCATCAATGCCCGTTTCTTTCTGTATCTCGAATGCAAATAGTTCTGGGCGCACATAGCCGAGTAATACGTCTGTTATTAATTGACCGACAAAATGTATTTTATTTTCCGGGACATCACGCAGAGCACAATATCTCAGCGTTGCATCAATGGTTTTTTGTGAGAAAATAGCGTCTTTGAGCGCTTCCGGGAGAGCTTGAAATCTTTTTATAACCTGTTCTTGTGAAATAGTTTGCATAGATTATGACGTTGGTTCTGCGGCATCTGTTATCCCCCACTCTCCTTTTTGTTTTTTCTTTCCAGCATCAGTGAGAAGTTCTGGCGGAGCTTCTACGCCAAACCGTATAAAATTCCCAGATGCCAAACCGCTCAAAGCACCCGGGTTATGTTTTCTTAGGAGTTCTTTGAATACACCTACTTTTTTCTTTACTTCCCCTTCTGCTCCTTCCCCAAGGTTTTTCAAATAAGAATTATAGAGAGAAACAGCTTGTAAGTCTCCTACGTCCACTGCCTTCCTTAAGTAGCTTGAATCTATTGCTCCAATTTCTGCCATAATCGCCATTGATTTTTCTGTCCACGTTCCTTTTGCCGCCTTCATCTGATCCGTGCTTATATATTTAAAATCTTTCAGTGCATCTTCAAGTGTTTTTCCTGTTGCTTTTACGGTTGCCGCTATCATTCTTCCTGAGGCGTCTCTTATTACTCCTTCGAGCTCTTGTTTCGTAGCTTTTTTCTCCCACTCTTCCAGCTCTATCTCTAAGCCAACCGATGTATTTGAATATTTAATCTCGTCTGCCACCTTTTTAAGTCCATGCTTCATAGCATTTTCATGCGCCTCCTTAATTCTTATGCTCGTTTCTTCCGGGTCTATATTTCCTGTCGTGGTTAAAACATTAAGCTTTCCCTTTTGAGCTATAATAGCTTGAAGATGGGCCAATTTTGCGCTTGCACCAGGAACGAGGCGAGTTGCCTTAAGCCTTTTTTCTTCCCCGGCACGCATTGAGTCGGACATACCCATGTAGCTCTCCTTTTCTTTTGCGGTAAGACCTTCGCGTGCCGCTACAGCGGCGGTTGCTTTCACTGCGGCGGCACGCAGGCCGCTTTCAAGGCCTAGCTTGCCAAGACCAGCGAATGCAATAGGGTGTTTTGCAATATACTCAGCCCCTCTATTAAGCAATCCTTTTTCTCCCGCTTCTCCTCCAATTAATCCTGATCTTCGCGTGGCAGCAGCGAGGCCCCTTGTTCCCGCTCCATATGCCTTCCCTCGCGCCCACTTGGTGCCTTTGGACCACATCGCCGTTGCGGTGCTTGCCCCGGTGATGCCCATGCTTTGTGCCACAGTTAAACTCATCAGCATCAACCCCCACGCCATGATATAGCGAAGCAGGGTGAATGCAAAAGAGTCCGGCGCTGTTCCCCCGCCCATTTCAAGGATCGAAGATTTTCCACTGGCGTTTGTTGCGGTAAGCACGAGCATGGAGAGGTATAAGAAAAACGCTGCCGCCGGAGCAAACATCGTCCACTGCATGAATTTGCTCATCCATTTGCTGAAGTGCTTACTGGTGGGAGGAAACGCAGAAAGTACCAGCGCTATGGGAAGCAGAATCAAAAGTACGGAAATATACCCGGTTCTTATGAGAAACATAAACGCAAGGGCTAAGAAAATAAAAATCATTCCAATCACCATACCAACAGCAAAAAGAATATTAATAAATGAATTTCCTCCTACCTTATCTACGTTGAGATTATCGGCTCCGGATATAAAATTATTCGCATTGAAAACCTTACTCAAGCCGACGCTTTGGGCAACATTTTCGGTAAATCCCCCCTTCGAAACTTCAGCGAGAAAAAAAGATGTCACTACGTTCGCAAAATCAAGAGCAACCCCCGCAATAGGTATGCTGAAATTAATAAGGAGCGCGATAAGGAGGAGTTTTGGGAGCGCGCGTTTGACGCCGAATGAATCATAGAGAATAAAACTAAGCGCAATAGCAAGGAGGATGAGGATAAAGAGCATATTGGCAAGGTCGCGCGTGGCTTTCCACCCTTCTTGTACAAAGTATGAGCTGGTGATAGGCGCTGGTTGCATTGCCCAATTCGTAATCATGGCAATATATGAAAGAATAGTCGCAAGACCACCCAAAACAAGCAGCAAAAGCGAGTTAATACAGCCACCAAAATCCGCTAGCCAGATATTGCACTCGCCTCCAGCCGCCGCCCCCTGCGCGGAGAAAACAAAACCAGCAACCACAAACAAAAGCACGAGAAGCACTCCCCGTTTCTTTTTTAGGATTTTATGCGCAATGTTATAACACTTCATCATATTTCGGGTTGGTCTTATTGCAGATAAATTGATCAGCAAGCTGGCCGAGATGCTTGTTATAATTTGTGATACCCGTTCTGCATTCATCAAGTTGTTTCTGCAATGCTGCGCGTCGTCGCTCTGCTTCTTC
>JANLHQ010000100.1 GCA_024654415.1 Candidatus Azambacteria bacterium
GGCGATATTGCGGATGTTCATAATATAAAAAGCCCTCGCGGGCGTGAGTATCACAAGGCAAAAGTACCACAAAAATTAAATAAAATCAAGTGCCGCTCATCAGTCCGTCTATGTACAAGACGAAACGCTTATTTTACAGTATGCACATCACGCACCTTAACAATACAACCACCCAATAAAGGAGGATGAAATGCGAAAAGCGCTGATACGCATCGGACTCGCCGCAATATTATTTTTTCTTCTCTGTGCGCCGCTGACCTCTTTTGCACAAGAGAGCGAACAATTGTTCTCTTTTGAAAAAGTGAAAAAAAGCGGCACGCTGTGGAAGATGTTCGGTTCGCGCTGGAAAACGGTCGCAAAGATCAACCGCATATCCCCCGAGCGCATCAAAGAAGGGATGACGCTCAAAGTCCCTTACGACTGGGAAGCGGCAGAAAAATACACGCCGATGCCACGCGAACTGCCCGGCCTTGAAGGAAAGTTCATTCTCATTGATCTTGTCGAGCAAGCGTTTGGCGCCTATGAAAACGGCACCCTCGTTTTGTGGGGCCCCATCTCTTCTTCGGCGGGAAGAGTCGAGTGTGGTAAACAGGACAAAAAGAAACGGAAGTGCGTCACACCGACCGGGAATTTTAAAATCCTGGAAAAAAAGAAAGATGATTTTTCGAATGATTATCCACCGCCGCATGGCGGCGCCCCAATGCCGTATTCACAAAGATTTTATGGCCCATACAAGATCCATGAGGGCGCCCTTCCCGGCTACCCCGATTCACATGGATGTATCCGAGTTCTCCACTATGACGCAGTATGGCTCTTTAAGTGGACAAACAAAAAAACGGTGATAATAATCACCTAACTCAACAAAAAGACCCGCTTAACTAAGCGGGTCTTTTTTAATTCGCTCAATAAAAATGAAACGGGGTGGCTTCGCGTTATGCGAAACCACCCCTTCTTCGGCACCCTTCGCTACAATGAGCGACGGCGCGGAGAATCCATCTCTTCATGGGACACCTCCTTTGTTTAGTTGTGCTTACAGTATACCACCCCTGTCAAGCCCCTGTGTGTGCACTGCTTTTTTAAGAAAGAAAAGGGCCGCACCCAAGGAGAAAATTGTGAGGAACTGATTATGAGAGACCCGCCATGAGCCTACCGTCAATGCCTTTATTTTCCTTGAGATGCGGCCATCCTTGTGGGACATTTAATTATCCCTAAAAAATCTATTTTCATCAAGGACATTATCCACAATAACACTACAGAATCTCAACTACTTTTTTGCGCCCGGTTGCACCACGAAGGATTTTCACGCGCGAGGGCGCAACATCACAATACTCTGCGACTGCCCGTACGACAGCATCGTTTGCCTTTCCATCTTCTGGGACTTCCCTCACCCATACAGTCAACTCATTCTCGCTTCCCTGTTCGATGCGAGCTTTACTGCTTTTTGGTTTTACACTGAGAAAAAACTTCATGACGCTCGTTCATCAAGTTGCTGCTCGATGGCCTTACGGATATATTCAATCTCCCCTTCGCTGAGCGCTTTCCCATATCCCTTAAGAAATGATTCTTTTATTTTTTCAACTTCCTCTTCTACTAATTTTGGTTTTTTTAATTCAAAATACGTGGCATTGCAATGCACCATGATCATATCAATTTCGTCATCGGTAAATCCCCCCTCTCGAAGTGTTTGCATCCATGCGGGCGCTTCTTCGTCGGGAATCCTTATTTTTCTTACATGCTCAAAATTCCTTTCCGTCATAATTAAAACTGTAGACGCGCCGCGAGTGCCTCGCCAAATGCGTGCGCCGCTTTCGGACTATTAGCAGTAATACTATTGCCGTCCTCTACCACGGGCGCATCCGTATACATCGCGCCATTGGTTTCTAAGATCGCGATGGGGTCTTTATCTGTAAAAGAGGTCCACACCGTTGCATTCTTCCCCTGTAATGCGCCTGCTTTTGCAAGTATCGTCGGCGCGATGCAGATAGCGCCGAGTAGTTTATTCGCGGCGACAGTTTCGCGGATCAGCTGGTAGCTTTCTTCATTATCGAGATTTTCAACCGCCCCCGGGCCGCCCGCAAATATCACCGCATCGAACTCGGCAACCCTTATATCTGTGATATGTGTATCAATATGCGCCTCTCCTCCTTGAGACCCAACCGCAATCTCCCCCGCGCTTCCATTGCTCGCGGTCATGATTATATGTCCTGCCGTAATTAATACTTCTTTAGGAATAAAATATTCCTCATCTCGAAATCCCTTTTTTGCGACAACAAATACAATAGTAGCCATATGCGTATTATATAATACCTTTAGGGAAATAGAAAAGGGAGCTGTATGATAACAGCTCCCTTTTGGTCATCCTTCATGGATGGAGTAAAAATAGTGCGTAAGTGCTCGGTGCTGATACTTCGGGATTTCCACCCGATGTAACAACCCCGTGACCTCCCGCTCATCGAAAAACCTCACCTCGTGGACATCCTCTCCTTTCTCGATAGCACCGCCACGATACTGTACGAGAAAGATCACAATGATACTATCATCTTTCTCGCATATAGAGATTAATGCATTGCTTTCTGGTGTGTCCACGTGAAACCCTGTCTCCCTCTGTATCTGTGCAACAAGGGCTTCATGTATTAAAGCATCTTCCTCACTGCACCCTCCGGGCAGACTCCATAGTTCACGCCCATCGGCATTGTGCCTCAATACCAACGCAATCTTGTCCTTGAATTGGGGAACATCTCCGAGAACGCCGTATGCGATCATCTTTTTTTCTTCCTTTGGGATATGCACGTGCCACCTCCTTTTTCTAAAAAGATGTTTTACAAAAGTTTTCGTAGGTATGCGGGGGCGCTCTTTGGTTCTGAATTTCTTAAATGCCACTATTGTAAACGTGCAAAAATTGGTGTGTGTAAGATAAAATTAAAAATGAGAATAGTCAATACAGGCCGCGTCGCTTATATCGCATGCGTGATACGATAAATAACGCCCGCCTTGTCATCGGATACGAATATTACACCTCCCGGTTGAATGAGTATATCCACCGGCCTTCCAAGCGCCCTGTCGCCTACAAGCCACCCTGAAACAAAGTCTTCTTCTCCAAGATAATTCCCCTGCGCATCAAGCATATATCGCACAAGCTTATATCCTGTCGGCTCGCTTCGATTCCATGAGCCATGATATGCCACTAGCAAATTATACCAATACTCCTCAGGCCACCCTTCTTCAGGGAAAAATGCGAGACCTAAGGGCGCCGAATGAGCAGGAATATCGATGTGGCTTGGGTGTGCCTCCTGTACAAAACTGGGTCTCGCGTATGGACTGAAATTATAATCTTCGATATTTTTCCCATAAAACCACGGCCAGCCATACCACCCTCCTTCTTCTATAATATTTATCTCATCTGGCGGCAGATCATCACCCAGCATATCGCGCCCCATTTCAGTGGCCCACACCCTTCCGTTCACCGGATGGATCGCCATAAATACGGAATTACGCAAACCCTTTGCGTATTCCCTTACTTCTCCCGTAGTCACATCAAGCGCTAGGATCTTTGCTCGCAATGCATTAGTTTCGTTACATACATCACATGAAGAACCAACAGAAATTAACAGTATGTTCTCAAAGGGTGCCGGCATAAACATAATGGTCCGTGAGAAATGTCTCCCCCCATCAGGAAGATCGGCAATCTTTTTCCCCCTCGCCGCATCAAGCGTACTGTTATTATAGTGATACATCATCACCTTGTCGGATTCAGCAACATAAACTACGCACTGCGTATCATCACACCGCGACGCAAGTCCATGCGGGCGATTCAACCCGCTCAGCATTATTTCTACTTCCTCAGCCACACCATCTCCGTTTGCATCGTGAAGCGCGACCACTTTCCCTTGCGAAGGAATACTTGTCCATAGGTTACCGTCGGGCCCCCACATCATTACGCGCGGACCCACAAGATCTTTAGCAAAAATAGAAATAGAAAAACCTTCCGGAAGCTTCAATGGCATATCCGTCTCGTTCCTTTCTACTTTCTTTTCCTTCTCCATAATTTCCTCCCCTGCCGGTGGAAGAACCGCTGTTATGTCCTGCGGTGCTTTTAGTAGCACTGGCTTAAGTCCACGCACAATGTCGAGCGCATCAAATACATATAATGAGCCTATTGTGAGTATACCCGCCACCACCGCAATCACTACAAATACCAAGAGAATTTTCTTCTTCTTCATATATATATAGTATACCCAACTTTCCTGCCTTAATACGAATGCCTCCTGTGCATTACTCGTGTTGCAAAATTATGAGTATATGTTTTCATATGTATACAGCTTTTTTGGATAACGCCCTTTTACAATATAGCTAAAGGAGGTGAGAATGAAGATTATCTCAAAGTTTTTCGTGTTCTTTCAGAAGCCAGTACTCATGACGATCGCGATCAGCAAGAATCCGGGACATCTTACTCATCAGGAATGCGATGGCGGGATTGTAACGCTCGCTAAAAACGCATCACGAAAAGATACTATCACATGTAGTCGTTGCGCTAAGAAGGCTGAATTCGAGCCTGTCTATGCCCAACTCTTCGGATTCACCAAAGAAGATGGAAAGCCAAGAAACATCACTATTTCACGCTACCACGATGAAATAGTGCGAGGGCGCATTCACATTATCTCACCTCCACCACCTCATAAGTAAACAAAAAAGTGTCGCTGAATATTCAGCGACACTTTTATTTTATTTCTTTTCCCGCTGCGCGGCGCTCCACTGCGACAGCGATTTCCTTTTTGATCTCCTCAAACACCCTCATGATCAATCTATGGCGAGGATTACCCTCCAAAGCTTGTTCATCCACTTCCCGCGCGCGAATAAGCTTTGGGCCGCCATAAAACCACGCCCGAGTAATTATAGAATCAACAATCTTATCATCCGCAAAAGTGAGTCCTCCGTCCTTATACACATTAAGAATGTAGTTCTTGCCGAGTAAGTCGTGGTGAGGATTTCTTTTCACATCACACCTCCTTTTTGTTACACTTTTTTTTCTAAGATGCGAAACAGCTCCTCAGTATTATTACTCATCTCGCAGAGCGCTCCTAACACCAACATACGTCGTGGATTGCTCTTCAACAACTCTTCTCCTCTCTCCTCTAGTAGTGTTGATTGCCCATCACCATCCCACGCGAGTGCAATCATTTCGTCAGCGATCTTGTCGTCGGCGGGGGTGAGCCCTCTGTTTTTGTATATACCAACAACATGCTCTATGCCGAGTAAGTCGTGGTGAGGATTTTGTTTCACAGTATACCTCCCTTAGTTTTTAATGTGCCGAAACACTCGATACGTAGTATTTATACTCCTACGATTATTTCTGTCAATGACAAAACAAACACTATCAGCAGAAGCTGATAGTGTTTGTTTTGTCCTGTGATTACCTCTACTCAATAACCGTTATCTTTCCCTGCATTGATGGATGCAGGTGGCAATGATACCCAATTGTTCCCGTGTTTTGAAATGTGAAACTATACGCTTGATTCTGCGACAACACACCAGAGGAAAGCGCTGGGAACGCCGTATGTGTTGGGTGGGGATTTGATGATACTGTATGCGATACCGCATCTTTATTCACCCATGTGACTGTTGTTCCCTTTTTTATAATTAATTCCTTTTTTGAAAATATGGAATTCTCAATCTCCACTATTTCCTTCTCCGCCTCCTCTTCATTCTCTACATCAGACCGCGCCTCATCTTCACGCTTTGCTCTTTGTGAAACGGTTCCCGCTACACATTCACCCGTAGACACTATGTCTGCATCTACGCAGTTCGCCTCGCACTCATTTCCATATGTTACGCCGTCCTCACCACACACCGGGCTATATACTTGCGCGCAGATACAGACATCTCTATTTTTTTCCTTATCTTCATTTCTGCTCTCCCCTTCTGCTTCTGTTGCGTGTTCTTTTTCCTGTGGTTCGGTCATGCGTTTTGCGTTTGTTGCTATTGCTGCTGCCGCACGCGCCTGCCCATATGCTTCACCATATTTTTCCTCTTCAAATGCCCGCCTTGCGCGCCCTACATGTTCTTGCGCCTGCGTGAGAAGCTGCTGTACCTGCTCTACCCACTCACCTCTTTTAGGGGTTCTTTCGATTTGAGACAACGGCACGCATGCCCACTTTCCATTCGTGCATGTAGAAATTTCAGGCGCCGAACACCCAAGAGCAATGTCACCCGTGCATCCTTGCTCCCGCGCTGCTATTTCTTTTTCTATCAGGATTGTCTCTACTTCTTCAATGAGCTCCTGTGCGCGGTCAATTTCCTCTTCCGCTTTCTCAGACGCATCCTTTTGGGTCTCGCGGACCGCTTCTTGCGCTCTTAAAATATTTTCTTTTATGTTTCTCTCATTCTTTTCTGTCCGCTCAAGCTCGTGCAAGAGCTCACTATGTTTCTCACCCTCTATCTGCGCACGCTCCAAAATACTTTCGCGGAGTGCACTTTTTGTTTTATTTTTTACTTTTTCGAGTGCGTTATGTACTCGTTCTTGTGCTTGTGCATACCCTTCTATCGCGCGCCCCATTGCCCGGCCCTCCACCCCTTCTATCTTCTTTAATTTTACAATCTCCGCCGCCTTTTCATTCGCGATCTTCATTTCAACCCGTGCCTTGCTTGCCGCGCTGAACGCAAAAACTCGCTGGATATTTCGTTGTAATTCTTTAAAAAAATATAAATTACTCGTTGGGAGAGTACCCACCCGCGAAATGCCGAAGTCCCCAGTAGAAAGCACCATCTCACCTCCATTCCCCTGCGCCACCACAAATGACGCGTGGAACATCGCAGCAGCCATCATTATGAAAGCAACAAACAAGATTTTTTTCATGTACATAGTATGTGCTAATAGTATTCTTCTTATTATATACTTTATTTTATTGCATGCCCACCGAAGCGATTGCGGAGCGCGGAGAGAACCTTCCCTGCATACTCTGGCTTCTTTTCAGAAAGTTTCCTGAATTTCACTGACTCCTCGATAATCTTCGCTCTCACTCCGAGTTCTTTTGCAGTGTTCACCGTCCAATCACCCTCACCTGTTCGTTTCACGCTTCCTGAGATAGCTTTTAATTCTTGTCCGTATACATCGAATGCTTCTGCAAGCCAATTGATCAATTTTGATTCAATGACACTGCCGTGATTGTAAATATCCGTGACGCGTGCGAGATCGAGCTTGAGCTTTGATTTTTTGAGAATAGCAAACCCCTCTGCGATTGCCTGCATCATTCCGTACTCAATGCCATTATGCACCATCTTCACGAAATGCCCTGCGCCATGTCCATCAAAAAACTCGACTCCTCCTGAAACCGTAAAGTCTAAAAAGAGCTGGTTAAGATATTCGTACGATGCGCGCTCTCCCCCCACCATGATACAAGCGCCACGGCGTGCGCCCCCAGGCCCACCGGATACACCGACATCAACAAAGCGAATACCTTTTTTCTTCAGCAATTTTGCTCGGCGAATAGAATCTTTATAAAAGCTATTACCACCATCAATAAGAATGTCTCCTTTTTCAAGATAGTGCACCAGACCGTGTTTACCGAAAATCGTTTCTTCGGTCGCCGCTCCAGCCGTCACCATCACCCACACTACGCGTGGGTGCGATAACTGACCCACAAGATCTGCGTAATCAACCGCGACCTTCATCCCTTTCTTTTTGAAATTTTCTGCTTTTTCAGCGTCCCGTGTAGTTCCCACAACCCCCCACCCCTTCTCGAGAAGCTGCATAGTAATGCCGCCACCCATCTTTCCTAAGCCCACAATGCCGATCTTTTTTGGCATCGCGCTGGCATGTTTAATTTGCTGTGCCTGTGTAACAGCCTCGAATGTATCAGGTGTATATGAAGCAAGTGCCACTGCTTTTTTATTCCACGCATGAACAATCGGATCAATAAACTTCCACATAGCAGTCACTTCGTTCGTGCTCAAAAATAGCGTCTGATCACCCGCAATAGCATCAACAAGTAATCGCTCGTATTCTTCTATATATTGCACACGCTCTGATGTCTCACGATAGGTAAAGGTAAGCGCGCGCTCTGCAAGCTCATTAGTAAGCCCGGGCTTTTTTGCCCAAAAATTCATACGTATCTCTTCTTTCGGCTCAATAGTAAACTGCACCGTATTCTGCACGTGTTTACCGTCAGGGCACAGACACGGCTGTGGGTGCCGAAAATGCACGATAATCTCCTTTTTTTGTTCCTGCATCCGCTTCCCACTTTCAAGAGTAAATGCAACTCCTTGCCACCGCGGATGATCAAAAAAAAGCTGGGTCTTAAAATATGTCTCAGTACGAGAATCATTTTTTACTCCCGCAATATCGCGATATCCACGATATTGCGCGCGAAATGTCTGCTGCTTGATCTCCTCTACATTAAATACTTTCACTGTTCCAAGAATTGCCGCGCGACTCTCGCGCACTGCTTCTGCGGTAAATGCCGCCGGCTGTTCCATTGCCACAAGTGCTGCCATTTGTAATAAATGATTCTGCCCTACGTCACGCAATGCGCCAAGCCCGTCATAGAACGCACCGCGAGTCTCCACTCCCTTTTTCTCCCATAGCCGCACCTCAACCCGTTCAATATACTTATTACTCCACACATCCTCGAGAAGGTTATTCGAGAAACGAAAATGCAAGATGTTTTGCAACATCTCCTTTCCCAGATAATGATCGATGCGATAGATTTGTTCTTCTTTAAATAGCTTCCCTAAGAGAATATCCAGCGCTTCAGCGGTTGCAAGATCCTTGCCAAACGGCTTCTCCACAAGTACGCGCGTGAAGCCCTCTTCTGGTGAACACGGTGTCGTGAGTCCAGAGCGATGCAAATGCGCGAGTATTCCCTTGTAATACTCAGGAGGGGTCGCTAAATAAAAAAGCTTATTTGTACACAGCTTCCATTCACCATCGATGCGTTTAAGTATGCTGTGAAGATTGTCATAAGATTTTTTATCTTCAAATATGCCGTTCTGAAAGTAAATAAGCTTCAAAAAGGCGTCAACTTCTTTCTTGGTATTCTCTGTGCCGAGCATTTCTTGTACATACCCACGAAACATAGTGTCATCCCATTCACGACGGCTAAATGCCACTAATGCGAACCGGTCTGGGAGCATCCCTTTCTTTTTTAATTCAAAAAGCGCGGGAAATATCTTTCTCCGCGCAAGATCACCCGTAGCGCCAAAAATAACAAATATGGTTGGAAAATTGAGCTTAGTATCCATAGGTAGGTATTATAGAGCGTGATGCAAAGCCACACAATAGAGAAGACGGCTCTCAGCTAATTTGTTACAAAACAAAAAGCCACACCTTAATGATGTGGCTTTTTGTTTACTACGATTTTTTCATTATACTGCGTCTTCCAAGATCTCTACGGTAACTTCACGGATGCCGAATTTAATCGCTTCTCCTCTCGTCTCCATCCAGATATCCATCCGATTACTAAATCGCTTATGCATCCTATCTTCGACTGTGAATACCTTGTCACCGTACAATTCAGGAAACATCACCTTCGTGCCAAAAGGCAGGAAGTTTGCTGCGACAGCGCCGTCATGTACACGCTTTCCATTCGCCATAGTGAATGGTGAATCGTCGGTTTGGTCAGGTGTGCTCGAGTATGCGGTCATGGTGACACCCTGCATCACCCGAGAAACTCGCCTATTTTTCTCAAGCGCTTCGATCCCTTGTTCTTCAGACATAAATGTCTCACCTTGTGTTGGAGCAATAGCTAACGCCGGAGTTCCCGGCTGCAACAATGCCCCCAATAATGCTAAAAATGCAATAATCATATCTGTATGTCTCTGATTAGTTACTTTTCAACAAGAAACTCCGCGACTACGGAGTTTCTTCATGATGGGCAACATATTAGCACACCACTCTAATCTTGTCAATACCTTGACCCTGTTAGTGCGTGAGTTATCCACAGGCGCCTTGTTGACGATACTTTTTGGTTTGTTATACTTGAGTCATATGAGACATTAGTTTCATATAGTTCTTTAGATGGTTTTAACCATCACAAGCGTTCCCGGGTCGGATTTTTCGACCCACAAAACCATAGCGCACTACTTTCGGGTGGTGCGCTTTTCTTTTTATATATAGAAATGGCGCCTACACAAAAACCCTCAGCCGTAGCAGAGGGTTTTACATATAAAAATACGCTTGCCTATTTTAGCTCCCGAGAAACGCCGTCATATCTTTTAATATCTGAGCCATCTCATTAGTCCTGATAACCGCCACTCGTGCTGAGAGTTTTCCGTCATCTATAAAATCAGACGTGTCACCGGTAATAAGATTATTTTTTAGTTCATCGATCTTCACACCTACGCATGCAAGCCCCTCACATACACGCGCGCGGATAATACTCGAACGCTCACCGATGGTAGCGGTAAACACAAGCATATCTACCCCTCCGAGCGCCGCTGTATACGCGCCAATATACTTCTTGATACGGTATACAAAGACCGCAAGGGCCAGCTTCGCATTTTCATCTCCGGCTTTTTCAAGTTCTATGAGCTCGCGTACACCGCTCTCTTTGCCACCCGATAATCCCAAAAGACCACACTGATGATTCAAATACTCATCAAGCTCTTCCAAGGACAATTTAAGACTCTTAGCAAGATATATGAGTGCGCCACTATCGATGTCTCCCGCCCTCGTTGCCATCACAAGCCCCTCGAGTGGCGTGAGCCCCATGGATGTATCAATACTCTTTCCATCTTTCACCGCCGTCACGCTCGCGCCACCGCCCAAATGGCACACGATAACTCGTGATGGTGCATCGTCTGTTATTTCTTTTATTGTATCCAGTACAGAGCGAATAGATATCCCGTGATACCCATACCGATATAGTGAAAGTTTTTTTGATGCCTCTATCGGCAACGCATATGTTCGCGCATAGTCGGGAAGCTCTGCGTGAAATGCACTATCTGAAATCGCAACAAACGGTGTTTCTGGAAATAACGAATACACCTCCTCAATGCCTTTTGAAACCGCCGCGACGTGTAGTGGCGCGATATCGTATTCCTGCGCAAGCTTTTCACGATATGTGTCATCAATGAGCTTTGTCGTATTAAAATACTCTCCCGAAGCGACAACGCGAAACCCAATCGCAGCAATATCGTTTGGTGTATGTATACAAGTCGACGCAATAAGAAGATCAATTAAGCGCACCGCGCTTGTTTCATAATCCTTTTGAGTGATAATGCTTTTGATCCGCTCACCGTTCTTACCCTCGGTAACAATAATATCATTTCCCTCCTTTTCATAATGAGCAAAAAAGAGCTCTGTATCACCTTCATACAGTGCATATTTCTTTGATGCGCTTCCCAAATTAACAACTAGATATTTCTTTTCCATTCCCAGTTTTTTATTTCTTCCATATCGGTTCCGTGCTTCTTAATATATTCGGTATGGTCTTTTAATTTCTGCTCGTATACCTGAATCACAGTATCTGCCTTCTCACGCGCGACCACACCGCGACCCGCAAGTAAGCCCATTGCCTCCATCACCAAGTGCCACCGGCTTGTCTTGTTCCATACCTGCATATCAAACGTGGTGGTAGTTGACCCATGCTCAATATACCCATGCACAAAAAAGCGATTTGTATTCTCTCTTCCAAATAACATTTGTTTTAGTGCTTCGGGATACCCGTGGAAATTAAAGATTACCGGCTTATCAGCGGTAAAATAATCATCAAAATCATGAAGTGGCAACCGGCACTCCTTGTTACCAATACCAAGTGCTGTGAGCTCTAAAATATTCACAAACCGCACCTTTACCTCTGGCGCCTCACGCTTTAAGATATCGATCGCCGCAAGTGTTTCCTTTGTAATATAGTCCCCTGCCGCGGAAAACACGATGTCGGGATCCTCATCACTCGCGAAATCCCATACCATCAGCCCACGCTTGAGCTCGGTTTTTGCTTCTTCGATCGTCAGCCATCGGGGCTCAACTGTTTTTCCTGCTACAATAATGTTGATTTCGTTCTTCGAGCGGAGACATTTATCCATTACCGTGAGCGTACTATTAACATCGGGTGGAAAATACACATTAATAAAGCACCCTTGCTTTTCAAGCATATTACCAATGAACCCGGGGTTCTGGTGGGAAAAACCATTATGCTCCTGCCGCCACCCCGACGAGGTAAGAATAAAATTCATCGATGACACGCTTCCCCTCCATGGGGTTTCGCGCGCAACGCGTAAAAACTTCGCATACTGATCAGCCATACTTGCGATGACCTGCACAAACGCCTCATATGAAGAAAAAATGGCATGCCTACCCGTAAGAATATACCCCTGCGCCAACCCCATCAATGAATGCTCGCTGAGCATTTCCATTACTCTGCCGTCGCGAGAGAGGTCTTTATCCCACTCTTCCACTGGCCATACAAAGGGCCTTGCGGTCGCCTTAAATACATCATCGAGTTTATTTGAATATGTTTCATCCGGCGACATCAACCGAAAATTCTTGTTGTCGTCATTTAATTCAAAAAGTTTTTTTAGATACAGCCCCGTGGCACACATACTGCTTGAACCCATCATGCCAGGAACGGCTGTATCTTCACAAAATTCATGCATATCTGGGAGAATAAGATCTTTTCTTACTCGGTCCGGGAATGCATGCTTATTCTCTCCCATTCGTAAGTCGCCCTCAGGCGCAAGGTCCTTTATCTCACTAATAAATCCGTTCTGTGTATCAAAAAGCTCATGAAACGCATACGAACGCATCCATTTTTCAGCTGCCTTTAGATGTGTTGGGTTGGTCTTCGCCTCCGTTGCAACAACCTGATGCGCTAAACAGTTACCTTCTATTTTATTGCCATCAAGATTCTTAATACCCGTCCAGCCTTTTTGTGTTTTTAAAATAATCATGGGGAAGCACGGCGAGACAATTACCTCTCCTCCGCGCGCGCGCTGTTGGATAGATCGGATAAGCTGATATGCCTCCTCAAGTGCACTCGCCATCTTCTCGTACGGGTCTTTGCCCTCCACAATGATTGGTCGATACCCATACCCGGTAAATAATGCCTTTAGTTCTTTATTAGACATCCTCCCGAAGATCGTCGGGCCCGAGATCTTGTACCCGTTCAAATGTAATATTGGTAACACGGCTCCGTTTGTTGCAGGATCAATAAATTTATTTAAATGCCACGCGGTTGCTGTTGGCCCTGTTTCCGCCTCGCCATCCCCCACGAGACATGCGGCAATAAGGTCAGGGTTATCTAAAATAGATCCGTATGCGGTTGAAAGCGAATACCCAAGCTCTCCGCCCTCTACGATCACACCAGGCGCGCCGGGGTTACTATGACTCGGGAATCCATATGGCCAGCTAAAATTCTTTACGATATATCCAATGCCCTTTTCATCATGCGTAGCGTCAGGATAATAATTTTGCAGTGTGCCTTCCAAAAAGAGATTTGCCTGGAGCGCAGGAAACCCATGCCCTGGGCCAAGCAAAAAAAGCATTGAAGCATTGTGCTTTTTAATGAGGTAGTTTAGATTTGCGTATACAAAATTAATACCGGGGCATGTTCCCCAGTGTCCCAAAAGCCTTGGCTTAATATCAGCAGATGATAATGGCCGCTCAAGCAAAAAATTATCCTGTAAGTACAGCTGGGCAACGGAAAGATAATTTGCCGCGCGAACATATTTTCTAATACTTTCGATAGATGCCATATGTGTGTGTTTAAAAATTCCCTTCTATCATGCCCTACAATCATACTTGAAAAAACTCTCGCACTTCTCCTTTCGTTAGGGCGCGCGCCTCTCCTGAGCGCAACCCACCAAGCCCTACATGCCCAATACGGATGCGCTTCAATGACGTGACCGTATAATCAAGCTCCGAAAGCATTACGCGTATTTGATGCCTTTTTCCTTCTTTAAGCGCGATATGAATCACATTCTTGCCGGCAATGTGTGCGTCCGCAGGGAGAAGCTTGCCAAATGTTTTAGTATCCATCCCCTTCTTAATAATGGCAGGAATCCCTTGTCGTATTGATTCCCGCACATGAACAACATATTCTTTTTCGACGCCTGAGTCTGGCCCGAGGATCTTTCTCGTAAATCTACGATCGTTAGTCATAATAAGAAGTCCTTCCGATTCTTTGTCGAGCCGCCCTATCGGAAACATATCTCTTTTCTTCCAATCAGTAATTACGCTTCGGCGTCCTACTGGTGCCTGCGTCGCAAGTCCTTGCGGTTTGTAGTACGCATAATATTGATAATCAGGCGCGTGCTCTTCTGTGAATGTCACCTCGTCGCCCTCGTTAATCAACATTCCCTCTTTCGCGATGATACCGTTCACCAAGATCTTACCCGCAGCAATAAGCTCGTCCGCCTCACGGCGTGATGCGAGCCCCTGATCTCGGATATATTTATTGATGCGTATTCCTGTACTTTTCATATCTTTTCTCAGTATAAATTATTCTCCACCAATATCTACCGGAAAAATATCCGCCGATCGAGCCGCCAGCAAAAAGAACTCCTGTGACAATATGATGAATAAGAAACCATGCATTCCATGAAAGACCAAATCCATACCTCGCAAAATCCCCTATCAAAAGCTCAATATACCACATTTCAAGAAGCGCATGTATTAACAACTGCGCAAGAATACCAAGAAGGGTAAATGAGATGATATAAATCGTCTTTTTCATACCACGATACCCAATATATCAGCAATTCCAAGAATAGGGAAATGAAAACAGCTACAAAAGTAACTGTTTTCTGAAAGGATACTGCGATCAATACGCCGTAAAATACTCCTTTCTAATATAGTATTGGGATACGCCACAGCGACGTAAAGCATGGATTGTTGCATTCATAAATGCCGGCGAACCACATACGAGAAAATACGTATCCTGAAATATATTATTCACACATGTGCGGAGCATTGCATCATCGATCCTTCCTTTCAAAAACTCTTCTGGGGCATCTGGATCGTCTGTTACTGAGAAAAACTGTTTGAACCGCGGATTATGGTGAGCGATAGTATTGATCTCTTCCATAAATGGAGTCACTTCGCGCGAGCGATTACTGTACATAAGCGTAAGATCATTAGAAAGACCTCGGTCGAGCGCGTACCGAAGAGCGCTCATGAATGGAGTGATACCAATGCCTCCCGCGATAAATACAGTGCGGGGCATCTTCTTTTCTTTGAAGATGAAATCACCATATGGCCCTTGGAGCACAATCTTGTCCCCCACGTTCATGTGGGCAAGCCCTTGCGTGAAATTCCCCATGACCTTAATGCCAAATCGCACCACCTTTCTGTGCTCAGGTGAACTTGCAAATGAAAAATGGTGTTTTCGTGTTGTTTTCCCGCTTACATCATGATACTGAAGTGCGGCATAGTGGCCTGGCGTAAATACAGGAAACTCCTTCTCGTCCTCTCGCGCAAGCTCGACCACTACAATGTCTTTGGTTTCCATAAATATATTCGTGATGGAGCAGGAATATTTTTTCTGCATGTATGGATACGCACAGCGATACAGGATGAGTCCACCGCCAATACCACCGGTTACCCAATACATCACCTGTGTAATTGTCATCGCAGTATCAGTACCGATAAGTACGCCATGCACGAGGGAAAGCACAAATAGTGGATATACGAGATAATGCAATTTACGCCAAAAGCGCGGATAGATATTGCGGATAAATAATGACGTCGCAATGATAATAATAAAAAGATACAGAGCAATAATACCAAGGCTCACTGAAAAATTTTGATAATGAGATAGAAATGGAACTAGCGTTTCGTATATCCTAAAATGAATAAATTCATCAAACAACAATGCGGTGATATGCGTCACGATTACCGCAAACACCAACACAGAAAGATATTTATGAAAAACCAGTGCGTTCTCCGACCGGATAACACGGAAAATGAACTGCGTATACAGGCCAACGCCAAGCACCGTGATTAAGAAAAGTAGCAAATACGCCTCAAGCCCCGTTGCCCGCGCGATATACCACGGCCAGGCAATCGTTTTTTCCATAAGCACTCCTTCATCAATACGTGTCGTTAAAAAATGTGCGGGATCTTGATAGTCTAATGGGTCGCTCCCGAGCATAATCTCCTCGCCATCGCCATACCCATCATTATCGGTATCTTGATTTGTAGGATCAGTTTTAAATATCTGTACTTCTCCTTGGTCAGTTAGTCCGTCGAAATCACTGTCCTTTGGCGCTGAAGAGCCGTACTCAACAACACCGCCATATGTCTGTCCCAATACAAAAAACGGCACCGCATACGCTACACATAGAAAAAACACTGTTATACTTATACTGATACTTATTTTCATGGATATGCAATAAAATGTTCTTCCATCGCGCGTGAAAACGCCAGTGATCTGTCTTTTTTTATAATAAGGCACGCACATCCTTCTTGTTGTTCAATAAAATCAATTCCTTTTTGCTCTCCGAGGATCAATATGGTTTTTGCGCATACATCCGCAGTGGTTACCGTGGGAGCTATCACTGTCACCGCAACAATAGTATTTGCTGCTGGTAGTCTCGTGTGAGGATCTATAATATGATGCCACGCAACCCCTTCTTTCTCTCCTTTACGCTTCATGATTCCTGATGTTGCCACCGCTATTTCCTTTTTTCCTGCCATTACCAGATACCCGATATCATGTTCGAAATTAAATGGATCCTGCACCATGATCTCCCATGGTTTTGCATCGCTATCACATCCGGAAAGAAACATATCCCCACCAGCAGACACCCAAAAATTATGATAGGTATATGAAAGCATCCGCGCCACCACATCAATGATATATCCCTTCCCAATGCCGCCAAAATCAAGCTTCATGCCATGAGGCATCGTGACACTTCCCGCTTCTTTATGTATGCGTAGATCGGAAAACCGTGGGCATACCAAAAATCTCTGGTGATGCGCATCACCATCAAATTCTTCTGATTCTTTTGTTTGAGATGCCGCGCTCGCCACATCAAAACTCTTATTGTACCCAACTCGTTCGAGCGCCTCACATATTGTTGGATCAAATATCCCCCCTGTCTCTTTATGCCATTGCTGTGCAACCTCGAGCATATCAATCATCTCCGCGCTCATATGACACACATCGCCACTTGTTTTATTTAAAACGCATAATTCGCTTGAAGAAAGAAACCTGCTAAATCGTTTTTCAAATGCATCTATCATACGCGCAACGTCTTCTGTGGCCGCGCATGCACTCGCACTATCACTACTTACAATGGAAGCAACAACATCCGTACCCATTGCACGGAATTTTTTTTCAGTTGTTATATGATCATTGCCAGGCCATGGCGTGAGAGGATTCAAGTTCATCGCTAATACCGTTTTTATTATCATCTTTCACGGCATATACTGCTTCGTGTTCGCTCGGATGCGGGTCGCTCCCGTCTTCAATACCATCTTGATCGGTATCCAAAGAATATGCAAGATTGTCAGTTTCTTGTACTGCAATCGCATTCTGTTCCTCTATCGCCCTCTGTTGTGCCGCAAACTGCTCCTCGAGTTGTCGTTGACGCGCTTCAATTACTGCGCGTTGCTCATATAACTGCTGCTCAAACAGCGCCTGCTGCTCGATCGCTTGTTGCTGTTGGTTGCGCTGTTGTTCTAATTCCTGCTGACGAGCAACAAACGCCGCAGTATCTGCATTATAGTCTTTCGCGGGTTGCACATATTGCTCTATCACCTGCTGTTCCCACGCATCTTCGTCTTCCTCATCTTCCTCATCCTCATAATATTTTCTCGACTCTTTTGCCTCAGCGCTATTAGTTTCAAATGGAAGTAATAGAATTCCCTGCAAAAAAAACATGCATATCGCCAGTAAAAGAAAGATTGTTTTTTTCATATTTTTATATTAAGAAACTGTGGTTCGCGGTTTCGCTGCTTGCACGATTTGCGGGGACGGCGTGACAGATGCAATACTAGTAATCGGCGCCTGAGGAGGCGAAACCTTAATGATTGGCGCCGGAACAACAGGAGCTTGAGGAGTCGGAGGAAGTATAGCAACACTCACTTTTGGTAATACGAGTGGCGCGAGTGGGAGTGGAGAGGAGCTCACTGAAGCCACCGCGGAAACCTTTTTGATATTTCTATTCTGAGTCTGAGTGTATGCGGCTTGGGGAGCGCTCTGTTTTTGTGTAGTTATGCGCTGCACCTCATTTGCAAGCATTGTGCGCTGTGTAGCAACTATTACTTCATGAATCCTCTCAACGTCTTTTTTATCATATTGTTTTTCTTGCACAGGAGAGACTCCTTCTTTTTTCGCCTTGCTTTTCCCTTGCTCCGCAGAATACACAAACGAAAAAAACCCGCCAAAGGCCATAATACATATTACTACCGCTGTTATAAAATTTTTGTAGTGAAATCCCATATTAT
>JANLHQ010000101.1 GCA_024654415.1 Candidatus Azambacteria bacterium
ATATGGCATATACACGCGCGACATGGTTATCATACTTGGCTTTCTTCTTGGTGCTATTGGCTCATGGCTTGTGCTCTTTCTCACACTAAAATATCGCGCATCACACCATGTGCCCGAGAAAAGCGAGGTGCAGTAGGGTTTTGCAAAACACAAGCCTACGAGCCTACTCACTCGTCAGATAGTTTCTACCAAGATCATATTAGTAGCCCCACCTTTTTTGTTATACGGAGCGCCACACGCGATGACAATTCGATCCCCTGGTGAGGCGATCTTTTCTTTCAAACAACATTGTCGTACGAGCATGGATGCCTCCTGTAATGTTTTATACCTTTTTATACGAGCAGGAAGACAACCAAAAGAAAGATGCAGTTGATTATATGTTTTTTCATTTGGGGAAAGCGCAAGAATTACAGGGCCGGGTTTATACCGAGATATCATGCGCGCGGTAAATCCTGAATCAGTGAGGGCCACGATAACCTTTGCCCCCACATCATATGCCGCCTTCACCACGGAGCCGGTTATAGAATCAGTGATATCGGATGCTCCATTATCGCCTGAGCGCATAATCATTCTTTCGGGATATTTTTTTTCTATTTCATGCGCTATCTTACTCATCATGCGCACTGCCTCCACGGGATAATCTCCGAGCGCGGTTTCTTCCGAAAGCATAATAGCATCAGTGCCATCTAAAATCGCATTGGCAACATCAGAAACCTCAGCCCTCGTGGGAACAGGGTTTTTGATCATTGATTCGAGCATTTGTGTTGCGGTGATAACCGGCTTTCCAAGGTTGTTGCATTTTTCTATAATCATTTTTTGGATCAAGGGCACTCGCTCCGCGGGCACCTCGATCGCCAAATCTCCTCTCGCCACCATAACTCCGTCCGCCTTGCTGATTATCTCATCGATATTTTGAATGGCTTGTGGGGTTTCTATTTTTGCAATGATTCGTGCCTGTGACCCTCTTTTCTTTAAAATCTCTCTTAACTTAACGACATCCTCCGCCCTCCTCACAAATGAAAGCGCGATAAAATCCACATCATATTTCAACCCAAATTCAAGATCGTGCATATCTTTTTTTGTCAGGGACCCTATCGAAAGCTCGGAATCAGGCAGATTCACTCCTCTTCGTCCTTTTATATTTCCCCCCACGATGACCTTACATATCACATCGTTTCCTTTGATTTTTACAACCTCGAGTTTCCGTCTGCCGTCATGTATATATATGATGTGCCCATTCTTCACTTCTTTGGGAAAATTTTTATACTGTATCGAAACCCTTTTTTCGTCTCCCTCTATGTGATCCGTTGTTAATGTAAAAGTTTCCCCTGGAATTAGCTCG
>JANLHQ010000105.1 GCA_024654415.1 Candidatus Azambacteria bacterium
CCACATACAACAATGTTTTCCTTGCGGCGATGGCCTTTTGTGGTGCTTGCCCACCAAGCATGAATAAGAATCCAGCGACGAGCATCATCAGCACCGCGAGTGGCGGGAGTATTGTTTGGGAGAAGAAGATGATCACCGCGCATATGATAGCAGAAAATGATGTTGCTCCGGTTGGAGAGGAAAATGTGGTGTCGCTGGAAACTCCTGTTCCCGTTGGTATTCCTATCTGACACGTTCCCGCTGGCGCTCCTGGAACAGTAACAATACATTCCGAGCCGGGCAAAACGGCGCAGTTGGCGAAATCAATGCACGATGTAATCGGGGGACCAGTCATAATTAGTGGACAAGAGCATGCCTGCGCATACACCCCCGCCGTCGGCACTAAAAGAAACGCCAACGCCATCACGACACCGAAAAAAATAATTGTTGTTGTATACTTCATCTATTAAATATTCAATATCGCTCGTGTGATCGCCACAATACTGAACGTCAGCACCGCAACCCCAACTCCGATAGTAGTATAGATCAAATAGCTTCGCGCGAGAATAAGCTTACGCTGGTCACCCATCGATGTGATGTAGAGATATGCCGCACGAAGACCTGAGAGCACCACAAGTAATGCTACAAACCATGCAAGCCATGACAGGAGCGCCAAGAGGAGTGCAACAAGACTACAATTACCTGACGCCGTTATCGCGGTGTTGGTGAACGTATATCCAAGTGTATTACAAGATGCTTCACCGGGGAGCGCGCCAGGTCCAGGACCTCCGCCTGGCAACGTACATAACGGCCCAACACAACACTCCGGAAGGAATGGGTTCAGTACGCAAAAGTCCGTGCACTCAGGAGGAAGTGGCGCTGGATGCGTGGCACAATTAACGCATCCGAAGGTTGCATCATACCATGTCCCATACGGGCAAACAGGTGGGCTACAAAAACCAGTACCTGTATTGGGAATACACATAAACCCGGTGTCGCATTTGAATTGTTGACTGCACACTCCTACGGAAAATGGGATTTGACAGAATTTTTCCGCGCTCGTGACAGCATCCTGACAGCGCACATAGTGTGTGTTTCCTCCTGTCACCAACCCTGAAACAACCGCTGAATGACTCGTGCCACTTGCCCCAAATGATGTCATTGCACCATACGGGTCAGCACTGCTTGTGGAGTAGCGACAATTTGAATCCGTATTGGTCGTTAGGCTGATCGTCGTGCTCGTGGTTCCCATGGCAAGTGAGCCGGTGGGGTCCGCGTTATCACACACTGGCGGCTGACATATCCCAGCTATGCATTCATATCCTGATGAGCACATTGAGGAGTCAGTACAGGTTGCCCCCACACCAAATGATATCTGACATGCATTCGTGATCGTACCGCTTACTACATCTTGGCATCGTGCGTAATATGTGTTAGCGCCGGTAAGCAGACCCGAAACGTTTGTGTCGTGACTCGTTGTGTTGGTATTCATAAACGGCGTCATGGACGCGTATGGATCAGCCAGCACTAGTGAGTATTTGCATGCCGCATCTTGCGCAGTCGTGAGCCCTATTGTGGTAGCAGTTGTATCAAGCGGAAGGCTACCGGTTGGAAATGCGCCGGCGCACGCAGGAACACTGGTAGGACAAGTACCGTCTGGAGAACAAGGCAATCCACTCGTGCACATCGTGCCTGGGGTACAGCTGATAGTGGCAATATCGAAATTGATCTGGCATAGATTAGTAAGCACGCTCGACGATACCTCTGCACATAATACGTAATATGCGTATGAGGCATCAATAAGGCCAGTTAATAACTCGCTATGACCTGTCGTACCAGTCGTATTAAACGCCGTCATAGCGGTATATGAAGCAGTGCTGTCAGTTGAATAACTACAATTTGCCGCGGTGGGAGTAGTAAGGCCGAGATTTGCTGAAGTGACATTTAACAATGTTCCTGATGGAGTTCCGCTCGCACATAGAGGCGGGACGCATACATTCCCATCGCATATGAAGCCCGCTGTGCAATCAAGCGATGTGGTGCATGTCGGAGTGCATTGCTCGCCGCTTGCGCAATCAACATTTGCCTGACATGCCGGATAGCACGTACCATTGAGACAGATATTGTCCGGCGGACAATCAGCACTCACATTGCATGAGGAAAGCGCGCTATTTGCTGTGTTCAAAAATCCAGGGAGTTGCCCGTCTGGGTTTAACAAGCATTGTACAAAATTATCTCCCCCTGTTGCTGGGCTAGTGGCGCCAGGGCATGAAATAGCGCCCTCGGGGTTTGGCTCATATATACATCCGTTTCCTTTGTATTCGCACAAACTCGTCGTGCTATTGCATGAAGCAATCGCAGTAGGTTGTGTGGTACACGTAGTGCTTGAGACACACACCTCTGCGGTCACGTTCACATAGGTGCAATCAACCCTCCCATCGAGATAGTAATAACATCCGTCAACCGCGGTGCAGTTGTATTCCTTCCCTGCTTTGCCCTTATCCACGACAAAACACCCATCAGGAATTCCCGCATTAGGTGCTTTCTTTGAGTTCTCAGCATATCGTGGGAGACAATTTACTTTTTCTACTTGCGTTGCGCCGTCGTAGTATTGATAATATACACACCCCGTGCCACCCTCGAATGTGTTTACACAGTTGGCGACGCTATTGTTAGAATTGGGGATTGCCGTGCCGGTGGCAGAATAGTAATTGTAATACAAACACCCGTTAATGCCTTCGCAATTATTAGGTGCATCGGGCGTCGGCTGAGTACATGCCTGCCCATCTGGCTGAACGCCCAGCGGCATCTTGGGCATCATGTCAGGCGTAGATGTGGCATACAATCCACTCACCGTGCCTACTAGACCCGGCCCATAGGCGCAGTCATAGATATATACGCATGATGCCGCGCCAACTGGAGGATTGTAACAAATACCATCTCCCCCAGCGCAATCGGTATCAGTGGTGCATGCGAGCGCGGTATCATTCGCACATCGGGCATACCTGCACGCATTGGTTGTCGTATCACATACCCCCCCGGTAATACTTTCAGTGCAATCTGCATTACTCGAGCAACTCCCCTGCTCTTCCACATAACACTCGGTGTCAACCGCGGAACCAGAAAGAGTACAGGTGTTAGCCGTGGAGCATTCATACCCCGCCCCACAACTAGCGTCGGTAAGACACTCGTAACATTGCGTGCCACTAGCCGGTGGCACACTAGGTCCACATACCGGTGTTACTCCGGAACACGTCGGCGCGCACACATACTGTGCTACCACTGAAACATTCTGTGTTGCAGGAATAACGTTAGTTAGCCCACCGTTATCGGTCACGGTAAGCGTGATGGTGTATGTTCCTTGTGTAGAATACAGATGGGTCGCTTTTTGCCCAATACCTGCTACCGTGCCATCGCCCCAGTTCCAGCTGAATGACTTAACATACCCATCTGAATCAGCGCTCAGCGCGCCATCTACATTTACACGCAAAGGAGCTACGCCAGTGAATGGTGGTGGTGGCCCACCGCTTGATACACAATTGGCATCACGCGTATCGCATACGGTGAAGCTGGCAGTAGGCGCAGTGTTTGCAGAAACAATTATCGTTCTGGTTGCAATACTTGTTGTGAGGGCTGAGGTTACACGCAATGCGATGGTATGTGTCCCGACCGCGGTATATACGTGTGATGTAATCGAGGTTTTATCTGCTCCTGCTGTGCTTGCAATGAAGCTAGCGGGAATGCCGGCATAATCCCAATCCCATTCATATTTTGTTACCGAGCCCGCTGAAGCGCGCGCGTCCACATTCACCGTGAGCGGGTCCGGCCCGGTGAGCGGCGTTGTAGTGAAGTTTGCGATCAAGCTTCCACCACTCGATGCCGTCTGCGCGGCGTTACAGCTGTATTTATTAAGAAATGCTTCGCCACCGTTGGATGCTTGATACCCGACAACATATACATCGTTCGCGGTAGCTGTGTACAAGGGGTCGCTTGCGGGAGCCACTGCCACGCCAAACGCCATTTCATTGTATTCGGGTGCGCCCGCTTGATCTCCTTTGTATATGTATGCGGAAGTCAGTGAGGCGAAAAAACCTGACTCAACAAGTGTCGCGTTACATGTCGTACTTAAAGTAGGCCACTGACAGGTCTGCCCAGTCCAGGTACTGTACCAACATTCCTTTCCATACGAAGTTGCCGTGCATGACTCAAGTGGGAGATTCATGTATGTATGCGACCCTGTATCGCACGGGGTTAGCGTTACTGGAGTATCCGGCTCCCATGCCTCCGGGGGCGATTGTGAGTCTGTGCAATAAACACTTTGTGTCGTGGTCCAATCCTCGGTGCCGGGAGGAGGATTTGCAGCCGGGAGAATAGGAATATTTTTTTCCGTATAATATTCATTAAGAAACGCGTCCTCATTATTGGTCTGCTGGCGCCCGGCAACGAATATTCTTCCCGAATTTCCCACGATCGCCCCTCTTCCGACATCGTTCTGATTGCTTCCCGAGTTATATGAATCCCCCCATACCAATATCCCTGTTGCGTCGTATTTCCTTAAAAACGAATCTCCCCCGTTCATGTCGTGATACCCCGTCACAAAAATATTTCCCGAGCCGTCCACCGTCACTCCGTATCCGATATCGGTTTGGTTGCCGCTTGAGTTATACGTTTGCGCCCATGCGGATCCGCCGCCCGTCGTATAGCGCCGCACGAACATATCAGTGTTAGTGGCGGTCGGCTGAGTGTATCCCGTCATATATACAGCGGTGCCAGAGACCGCAACGCCAAACGCGGACGCATTGTACGCGGCAATATATGCTACGGGGAACCCGGTGCGAAGCGTACCGTTTGCATCATACGACAACAGCACCGCTTCGATGCCGCCACCCGTTTTCCCTTGATATCCCACCGCATATATATTCCCTGAACCATCAAGCGCGACCGCGCGCGCGATGTTCTGGCTGCCCGGATCGTATACCACCGTTCCGCCGGACCCGAACGACACAACCGCTGAGCCGGATGAGTCATACTTGCGTATAAATGCCTTGCTATCCAAGCTCGCGCCGTCCTGCTGGCGGCCGACGACATATACGGCGCTGCCACTGGGCATCACCGCGATGCCATAGCCCGATTCATTGCCGCTAACGCCGGCGGTCACGACATCATACACATCCGACCACACCACGTTGCCGTTTGAGTCGTATTTGATGACATACATATCAAGCCCCGTTGCGGGAGCGTATTGCTCGCCGGTGACATACGTATTTTTTGCGTCATCGGTGGCAACCGCATAACCGTACGCGTATGCGGCATCTTGAAGATTGTATGTTGTCGTGCGCTCAAGACCAAAGTCAGGGCACGTAATGGGAGCGGCTTGCGCGCATACCAATGAGGGGACACCACCCAACACTGCCGCACCCGCGCCGATGACAACAAAGCACGCCACTATAAGCGTTTTGTTCCATTTCTTCTTTTTTTCTTTTATTTCATGGCTCATGCTTCTCATTTCGGTATGCAAATATCAAATACGTAAGGAATATTGTTGCGGACAAAATTGGAATTGATAAGGCATGTATAGGGGTTCGGTCCTGAAACAACAGTCGGTGCATTCAACGTGGCCGATATAATATAATCAACATCATTTATAATACCTGATGTATTGTCCTTGCACCGAATATAGTAGGTGCGCGTGACGGCGGTTGTACTCCCCAGACCAGTTAGCGTCACTTGATGTGCCGCTCCATTGGTTTGAGAAAATGTTCTCATCGCGCTCGCGCCATACGGCGTTCCACTAACTTCCGAATATTGGCAGTTCGCATTTACGTCTGTTACCACGCTCATCTGAAGAGCTGTCGTTCCTGCAGGAAATATAGCAGGGAGTGGCTCGCCTGGCTGGCTCAGAGTGCCATCAGTGCGTGAAAAATATCCATTAAAGCGCTCGGGGCCGAGGCCAGTTCCTTGCGCAACACAAAACTTTGCAGGACCGCAAACGTTAGGCGCGCAATCTGCATCTGTCGCACATGCGGCAGTACAAATACTTGGCAGGGGTTCTGGGATTGGCTCAGGAGCTATAGGAGAAACAACAATCGTTCGACTTTTTACGTCGAAGCCACCCTGATTATCTCTCACCCTCAGTGAAACAATATGCGTTCCATTGGTGGTATATGTATGTGACGCGCTTGCGCCAAATGTATCTGGTGAAAAATCACCCCAACTCCATCTGTATTCTATAATAACCCCATCCGTATCAGTACTCCCCGCACCACTTGCAGACACCGTAAGAGGGGCAGTCCCTGTCGTAGGCACAACATTGATTACTGCTATTGGCATAGCGTTTGTGGGAAACGCGACTGAAAACGAGAGCGGGTAGCTTGATGTCATTGGGTTTCCCGCGGGAGTATCTTGGCATCGCACATAATAAAGATATGATGTGCCACTACTGACAGGGAGTACTACGGTGTGTCCCGTTCCAGACCCTAAAAAATTATCTGTCATCGTAAGGAAGGGCGTAGCGCTATTGGTGCTATATCTACAATCTGCGTTCTCGTTTGTGGTCACGCTCATTGTTACTGACGTGGTGCTCGCAGGAAGCGGAGGAGCTGAAGCAGGTGAGCTGCTTACAATAACCGGTGCGGCTAAATCGGGTCCAGGAGAGTCAACTTGGAACATATGCACGACATCAGTAATGTTCGTATTGGGAAGTGGTGCCGTATCTCTGCACTTCACATAATAGATATAGGAAGCGCCGTTGGTAAGACCCGTGAGCAATTGTGAATGGTTGGTTCCGGGCGCTCCCAAGTCCGAAGAAAATAGCGTCATTGAAGAATACGGTCCACTTGTCGTACTGTAGCGACAAGTTGCTGGTTCGTCTGTAGTTCCTGCAAGCGTCGTAGAGGTGGTGTCAACAGGAAGCAACGCTGCTGGTGATGTAAATATAAATGTTGGTGGCATGATATCCGGTGGTGGTGGAATGAGTATGTCTAAATTATTTGATTGCGTAGAAAGCCCTTGTCCATTAACCGCAAGTACATAATATCTAAACGTGACGCCCGGCGTAAGAGTAACGGTATCAGAATATGTTGTGCCCGTTACTGTAGCCATTAAAAATGGCATTGAGGCAAAAGGGAGTAAGGAAGCACGATAGACTCGATACCCCGAAATCCCTGACTCGGGGTCATTCGATGCCGTCCATGAAAGATCGACTTGCGCTGACGATGCTGAGCTATAAGTAAGTATCGGTGCAGGCGTTGGTTGGGTACTATCAACCGCTACTTGCGTGACGTCAGTCGCGGCATTTGAATACTGAACGCTCTCAAGTCCTACGGCATCATATGCGCGCACACGATATGTATAACTCGTAGATGGGTTAAGACCAAAATTAGAAAAACTTGCTATTGCCCCTGCGTTTGCAATCCACGCAAAGTCCGTACCCCCGCACGCAACCCCCATACATCGCTCAACACGATACCCTACAACTGCAACATTATCAGTTGAAGGCGTCCATGTAAGATTTATCTGGGATGAAGATACTGCGGCGGCACTAAGCCCAGTAGGATTAGAAGGACGTATCGTGTCAGGAATAATAACTGTGACGGTAACCGGTGGGCTGGTTGTTGTGCTTGCCCCCGTACATGCCAAGGTATAAGTTGTTGTTGTCGTAGGGGTCACCACCTCTGATCCAGAGACCGCCTTACCTCCTGACCACCCACCTGATGCTGTACATGAGATTGCATTAGCTGAAGACCATGTGAGCGTTGCGGAATCGCCTAAGTTAATAGTGGAAGGCGCCGCAGAAAATGAAACGGTTGGAGGGACGAGTGAATACACGCAATTGTCCCATATATATCTATTATACGGGGTCGATCCTATATAAGCACCGCGTCCGCGATATGAGCATGTGTAGTAATCGGTCGTTGGGTTTAAGTAATGCCGACAAAATAACTCCTGCGCAATAGTTTCTTCACATCGGTAAAGCCTGGGTGGTACAGCTATAGGATCTATAGATGTACTCCCCATTGACATTCCATACGCGCATGCGAATTGATTGCTTTTTGGAGTAGGGTTTGTGCCAATGTCAGCGATACTCGCATCATATAATTGTCCAGCAGGATACGGTCCCGCACAATCATACATATCCGCCTTTGCATGATATGCAATGCCAAATAAAAAGAGTCCAGCTATTACAAACGAGAGAAAATATTTATAGCGAGAGAAAAATGTTCCCATATTACTTTTTTATCAATGCGTTGATTGTTGTCTCCGCATTTAAAATAGTCTGCTGGAGTGGTTGATCACTCGCGATCTGCGTATCAATCATATCGGTAAACACTTGTTTAACCACCTCCGCATTATACTGTACCCACGAAACAGCAGAAAGCGCTTGCTCCGCAAAAACTTTCATCTGAGAATCTTTCTGCTGTATAGCAACTACGCTTCGCTGAGCTCCCGGCCGCCCGCTAGTCCCATAGTATGCGCTGATATCTTTCTGCGCGAGAAAATGCAAGAATTGCCATGCCGTAGCAGTGTTGGGAGAATTTTTATATACTACATACCCTGAATAATTAGCGTAATTTCTTTTGATGGTTGCATTTTTTACCTGCGGAAACGGCGCGACTGCAAAGCGTAAGCGAGGAGATTTGTTCATGATACTTGTTTTTGCGCTCGCATACCCAAGCATCATCGCTACTTTTCCTTGCGCAAACATTGTCTCTGAGTCTCCTGCCGACGTCCCCGACCAGCTGTAATTCGGGCTTGTTTGCCTGGCAAATGATGTATAAAATTCAAGCGCGGTTGCCATAAGGCCTGTTCCCGCGTTGCTCGTTCTAAAATTGACCTTTCCCTCTTCATTCGCCAAGACCACTCCATTCTGGAGCATAAATGCGTTAAGAATATCGCTCGCAGAGACAACATTCTTACCTCCACCAATCGCGGCACCAGAAACGATGATATCACCAGATTGCTTGCGCTTCGTAAGCTCTCTCGAATACTGCGTAAATTCATCCCAATCTTTTGGCGGAAATATGAATCCTGCGCTATTGAATAGATCAATATTGTAATACAATGCAAGTGTATCTACATACAAAGGAACGCCAAATAGATTTTCCCCAAAAAGAAAGTCTCTCTGCGCGACATCTACGAATTGTTCACGAAATTCAGCGGCAGGGAAAATTTCAGGCGGCGCGGCAGAAATAAGATCACTATACCGCCGCAACGAGGTATGATGCGCGCTAAAAATATCAGGCCCTACCCCAGCGGCAAATGCACGTATAAGATCTTGCTCATAACTGTCTTCTGCTTTTTTAAAATAGCTTATCTCTATACCGGGATTACTCGCCTGAAACAACCCAATAAGCTCCCCGAAGACCGGGGCATCATCTACCGTTCCCCACACAACTAATTTTCCTTTTTTAATGGTTACTGTATCAATATTCCGCAAACCAGGTACTATACCCGCCCATGCAAGCACCCAAAATAACCCTATCGCAACGAGCACTCCACCAATAATGTATTTTGCTTTTCCCATTATTTTTGAAACTTATACCTCAAAACTTGAATCATGATTTTATAAACACCATGCCAAAATGAAATGCACCCGCTTCGATCGCGCATGCCAAAGCGATCATTCTTCGTAGCAATATTATTATATCACAAAAATACCCAACAAAAGAAAGAAGAAAAGAAGAAGAAAGAGGGGTCTCTCTCCAAAGCGCTCATATCGCATGATAAAGATCCCCGCACAAACAGAAAAAAAGAGCGAGGAGATAAGCATCAAAGCATCGTCCATCACGATCGCAAAAGCAGGAAAAGAAATGGATGCGCTTATCGCAGTAACGATCTTTCCCTTTTCATAGCCCGCCATTGTCATGAAATTCCTCACCCCCTCCCTTGCGTCCCCGACAATATCCTTTATATCCTTCACGGGAATAAAAAAACAAAGCAAAAGAAAAAAAGCGTAAAAAAGAGTGAGCGCCGAGGTAGAAATAAACGCGGAAGATGGATCTTGCGCGAAAAATCCGTACAAAACGGCGGAGCCCCACCCCCAGGCGGCCAGTAAAAAAGAAAACGGGTTCTTTCTCAATCGAAATGTGCTGTATGCAACGCTCAGCACAATGTTCACTGCGGTGATGACAAAGAGAGCGGGTGACTGAAAAACGACCAGCATCGCACCCATAGCAACAAGCGCCGCCCCATGCAAAAAATGCATGGTGCCTTTTCCTAACGCGCCGCTCGGATACGGCCGCGCGGGATTACTCACCCGATCCACCGCAACATCCGCCATATCGTTGATCAGCAAAGTGTGCGCTATGAAAAAACAAAAAAGCAAAAGTCCCGCCGAAAAATTTAAAAAATAAAAATGCCCTGATGCAAGCGCTCCCATGAGCATGGCAATACAGAGAGAAAAAAAGAACATCATCCGCCGGGGGCGAAAGCGGGAAAGTATGTGTCTTGCCTGCCCCACACGCTCCCGGAAAAAAATAAGTATGCCCGAGGCGGTCAAAAGAACGATATTCAGAAATGCGAAACGCTGATCATACGAAAACCCAAAAGACCCGCTCTTAAGGATCGTTTCAAAAAAGACGGGTTCGGTACCCAAAAAAATAAGTACTCCGTACGCGACGATCACACCTATGAATGAGCGGATCACGGCGCCATGGAGGGTGAGGAAAAAAAACACTCCAATAAGAAAAATAATGATTTCTATCGCAAAGAATACGCCGAGGTACTCATGAAACATCAAGAATGTCGCGGCATGATACAAAACCTCTTTCCACGTCCCGACAAGAAAAACAATTCTATCAGAGATGCCTAAAATAAGCCCAATCGGGGGGAGAAGAATAACGGGCAATCCAAATAACAACACCCGCGCAACTTTTTTTTGAGCTATTTTCCCGACAAACGAAAGGTAGAGTATTAACGAAAAGAAAAGCGCCAAAAACCATGCGTTAAAAAACACAATGGATACATATATGGAAAGAACGTCATTAAGCACATGGCTGAACGTGATCTCCAGAGCGATACGGAAGGCAATAATCGCCTCCGCGCATATAATAATAAAGCCCCATCCGAGGGGAGCTTCTTCGATGGCGCTCACTATGCGTCTCATGGCCAATAAAACATTTCTCATCATCATCAATGCCGTAGCAAAAAGATCAATACTCGCGCTATGCCTTCTTTATGAACACCATGCCGAAATGAAATGCCCCTGCCTCGATGTTCCGCTGAAATGCAAAACCCTCTTGCATAATAAGCTGTTCTATTTCTGCCTTCTCCATCCGCAAATTACGCATAGGTCCTAATGGTGCTTCTTTTTTCCAGTCGACAAATATCGCAATGCCTCCTGGCTTTAATACCCGCGATGCCTCGCGCAGAATCTCCGCGCGCTTTTCCGTTTGAAAAAGAAGGTTGCTTAAAATAACTGCGTCCTGCGATATATCAGCACACTTACTTGCTCCGGGTACCTCTACGTTCCCCATCACGAGATCAATATTCAATACTCCATCAATACGAGCCTTTGAGCGCGTAGAGCTCAGCGCAGAATCCTGGATATCAATCGCATGTACTTTCCCTTCTGGTCCTATGAGCTTTGCGGCAGCAATCGTAAAATCCCCTTGGCCACAGCCAAAATCAGCAACTTCCATCCCTGCGCTAATACCCGACTGCTCAATGGCATGCTGGGGACTTAAAAATCTGTTTTTCTTTTCATCCATAGGCATCTCGTTATGCGCGATGGTTATTATTTTACAGACACACGATAGATGCTACTCGGTCATTCTCCGCAAGCCGCATCACCCGCACTCCTTGGGTCGCTCTTGCAAGCCTTGGTATCGACACTAGCTGCGTTCGGATTACCTGTCCCTTCTTTGAAATTGCAATGAGATCTTCCTCTTCTTTCGAAATAAGCAGTGATGCTACCAATTTTCCTGTCTTTTCACTCACGTTATATGTTTTTATCCCTTGCCCCCCTCGTCCCTGTGCGCGGTATTCATCAAGTGATGTCTTTTTCCCAAGCCCATTTTCTGAAATAACAAGGAGTTCGAATTCCTGTGCTCGATCTTTAGGAATCACATCCACGCCCACCACCTCATCTCCTCCCTTGAGCGTAATTGCACGAACTCCTCCTGCGGTTCTTCCCATTGCGCGCACATCTTTTTCATGGAACCGAATCGCTTTCCCGCTCTTCGTAAGAAGAATGATTTCGTCTTCACCGCTCGACACACGCACCCAGTTAAGCATGTCGCCTCCTTTAAGCGTGATTGCTTGCACGCCGGTACTCCTCACCGTATTGAATTCTGAAGCCTTCACTTTCTTAATAATACCACTTTTTGTCGCCATAATTAAGTGGGTGGTGCTACTCGCATCACTTTTTCCTTTTTTACCCAACATCTCTTTCAGAGGAACCAACGCGGTTACCGTATCTTGCTGTTGAATATCAAGAATATTTGCAATCGCCTTCCCCTTGGATACGCGCGACGCTTCCGGCACTTCATATGCCTTTGTTTGAAATACCTTTCCCTTATTGGTGAAGAATAAAATATTCGCGTGTGCGTTCGTGGAAAGAAGGTGCTCCACCACGTCTTCTTCTTTTGTTTCCATGCCAATGATCCCCTTCCCCCCTCTGCGCTGTGTGCGATACATTGCAGGGTTCACTCTCTTAATATATCCACCATAGGAAAGCGCAATCATCGTTTCTTCATCGGGAATAAGATCTTCTTCTTTGAACTCTGACACCTTTCCCTTCACGACTTTTGTGCGTCGCACATCTGTATATTTTTCTTTCACCTCTTCAAGTTCTTTTTTTACTACACCAAGAATCTTTTTTGGATCATTTAAAAGCCCTGTTAAATATGCGATGATTTTTTTCTTTTCCTCAAGTTCGTCTTCTATTTTTTTGCGCTCAAGCCCCGCGAGAGTTTGCAGCTTCATTTCTAAAATCGCGGTTGACTGGATTTCTGTAAGCGCAAACTTGCGTATTAATTGCGTGTGCGCATCTTCTTTTGATTCTGATTTTTTGATCGTCGCAATGATCTGATCGATATGATCAAGCGCCTTCTTTAACCCCTCAAGGATATGCGCCCGATCTTTCGCTTTTCCAAGATCATATCTTGTTCTCCGCTCTACCACATCTTGGCGATGGGCAATAAAATATTCGAGGACGCTTTTCAGTGATAACACCATCGGCTGAATACCATCGACAAGCGCAAGGATATTACAATGAAACGCCTTTTGAAGATCGGTGAGCTTATAGAGCTTGTTTAAAATCTTTTGTGGAAATGCATCATTTTTCAAATCGATAGCAATGCGCAGACCGTCCTTATCTGATTCATCGCGAATATCCCTGACGCCTTCAATTATTTTTCCCCGCACAAGATCCGCCATTTTCTCAATGAGCGTTGC
>JANLHQ010000066.1 GCA_024654415.1 Candidatus Azambacteria bacterium
GTGATTATTATTTAGTAGTAGGAGGTGTAAGTGATGCGGACACTCTGAATCGTTCTTGTATTTCAAGCTCCACTTGCCTTTGCTCTCGCCCATATTTAAGACGGGAAAGTTCTCTAAGGATCGCCGCTACTTCTGGATTTCCCTTCTTAGGAAATGGCATGGTGACATTAAACGGCTTCACCGCCTGGCTATTCACCAGAAGCTTCGCGTACGCATTAAGATTGTCCAAATTAGAAATATCAGTTGCTTCAAATTCGGGAGCAAATTGCTTCTCGAGGAACTCTGCATCTTCGATGCCGGTACGAAATACAAGCATTGAACCAACATTACCAAATACCGCCTGCTTTATACTGTCTGTAAGCTGGCCGATAAACTGGTGCGCCATGATAAGGGCAAGTCGATACTTTCTTGCTTCTGATAATATCACAGAAATAGAATCGGTCGCAAAATTCTGGAACTCATCAATGTATACATAAAAATCTTTTCGCTCTGTTTCCGCTACATCAGCACGGGAAAGCGCGGCCATGAGCAATTTCCCAATAACAATCATACCAAGTAGATTACTATTGATCTCACCAATCTTGCCTTTCGCGAGATTTACGAGCAAAATCTTGCGACCATCCATCACCTCGCGGAAATTAATAGAGCTTTCTTGTTGGGCTATAATGGGGCGCACAAATTCATTCGCAATAAACGTGTTAAATTTACTGGTAATATAGGGGGTCATATTAGCAAGCGATGCATCGCCACCCGCCTTCTCTGCTTCCTTCTCCCAAAAGTTCCGCACCACAATGTCCGTCACCTTTGCGAGTTTCATTTTGCGGAATGCAGGGTCAGAAAACACACGTGGCACTTCAAGGAGCGTAGAACCGGTACTTGGATCGCTCATCACTAACAATAATGCGTTGCGCGCATATTGCTCAAACATTGGGCCACCCGTTGCTTTAAGGTCATACAACTTTTCAAAGATACTAATCATCTCATTCACGATAAATGTTTTTTGTTCTGGACGCGCAGGGTCATATTCAAGCATGTTAAGCCCAATAGGCCGCTCAAGATCAGCTGGGTTAAATACTATTACATCGTCTGCGCGATGCTTTGGAACTTTTGCAAGCACTGCTTCTACTGTTTCACCATGTGGATCGATAAGACATACGCCCGCACCATTTTCAATATCCTGCGTGATCATGTTCTGCAGTGATACTGATTTACCTGTACCTGTCTGGCCAATAATATAGAGATGTCGCCGACGGTCTTCCGTGGAAATACGCGCCTCTCTTTCTTCGCCACGATATATGTTTTTCCCGATTACTAACCCATCCTGCGGCATATTCACCGGTAACGGCGCAGAGCGACTCTTGAGTGATCGTATTTTCTTTGTTTCTAGATACGGTGTCGGGAAGTGGAAAATACTGGTGAGCTCTTCGGTATTCAGAATCATCCGATGGGTTGTATTGAAATTACGGAATGAAAAATTATAAATGAGTTTTGCAAGCTGTTTTCCGGTGGCGCGTTTGACAACAAATCCATTCAGGTTCGGATTCTCAAACTGAGAAAAGGCGCCCTCTATACTTGAAAGGATTGCATCGGCACGAGTCTGTGTCAGTGCAGATGCAACGATACGAACATTGATATCAAACCCGACTCTTGATGCCTTTTGCTCTATTGCCTTCATAGTGAAATCATCCACGGGGCGAAAACGCTCCTGATCTTTTTGTTTCTCCTGCTGAGCCTTACTCATTTCTTCTTTTGCTTTTGTTTGCAGTGACTCAAATAGCATCTGCACCGTGCCTTTGGTGACATGCGCATATGCTTGCTTGAATGTCTTCCCGCTCTTCATTTCCCATAGTATTTTGTGCGCCTCTTCTTGCCATGTTTTATTGGGCTTTACGAGAACCTGTAATGCACATCCCTCACCATGGAACTCAAGCTTAGACATCGCGTTGGTGATGAAATTCAGTGGATCGATTTCCAACTGCTGATATGTCTTCACGGGAAGATAAAAGCTGCGTGACAGCGTCACTGATGACCCCGCACTCACGCCAACCGGATTGAAAATATTATAGTCATCAACTCGCTCCACCTTTGCCTCATTTAAAAACCCAGTGATTTGCTTTTCTATTGTTTCAACATATTTACGGGGCACACTAATGTAAAAATGGATCTCCTCACCGATAGCAGGTAGGACAATCTCATACGACAACGATGAAGAGCCGCGAAACATCCCTTTAAGCCACCCTTCTTCAACGCTCACAATACTCGCATAAAATTGCTCCATCACTGCGATCACTTTTCTGATATCCTCCACGCTTGATTGTTGTGTCTTGTGGAGTGGTAGCGAAATAAGCAGAAGCGCGAGATTGAGCGAATAATCAACCTCTTCCTTTCTGCGAGCCCGTAAAAGATACGGCACAACAAAAAGAACAGCCCCGAGGGCGATGACCGTTAGTATAATCAAAAAATAAAGTGATGCGCCGAGAATCATTTGAGTTCTTCTAATTTATGCTGCGCGACAAGCTCCTGATACAGTTTATCGGTAAGCATATCGTGAAACGCATCTAATAAATATGGGTCATTTAATTTTCGCGCCTCATCGATCGCCACTACCAGCCCTTTTTCGAAGGCAAGATCAACAAGGTGCTGAAGCTTCTCCTGCAATTCCTTCTGCGCGTCTTCAGATAATAGTGGTTGTGCCATAGATGTTATTTAAAAATATCTCCGTATGTTTTTTCAAGCCGCTCGATCCGCGTGGCGATGGTTTTTTTAAGGAATTGGTATTCTTTCGTATCTTTGTCTCCTACTTTTTCCATTGCATCGAGTACGTGTTGCTTCATCGCCACCTCATAGGCGTCATTGGGTATTTTCCTAAGCGCCATACTATCCCTGATGCTCCCTTTATTAAACTCCCCTCTCCACCCATCTTTCAGCACGGATTCTCTAAATTCTTGATAGCGCCCGAGTTTTGGACCTCCGAGTTGCTGAAAATCGATCACCTCGTTTTTCTCATTATAAAAGAATTTCCCCTTAAGGTCACCGTCTGCGTCTTTATAACTATACTCATGCGCTCCGATCTTTTCAGCGACAAACGGACCTTCCGCATGTGCAGGCGTCTCCGGCAAATGCTCCGGCGGCGCCACTTCGTGCGAAGGAGCTTCTGTTTGTTCTCTTGGTTCAATATCGTCATCAAGCACGTCGTCGTGCACTTCATAACGATCTCCTTTTCTTATACTCTCACTCCATGCATCCGGAGCAATGCGTTCTTCCGGCGTTTTTCCGTCTATCGGCGGTCCATCCGTTTCGCCAGGAATTTTTGCGTTCTCGATCTGTTCAGGTGTATATACCTTCTCCATCGTTTCTACCGCCATCCTCTTCCCTTCGGCCTCAATAAATTGCTCCCGCACATCTGGAGGAATTTCTTCCGTAGTAAGCTCCTGCCCTGAAGCAAGCTGTTCGTGGAGTGCTTGAGACATATCTTCTCCCGTCATTCCCTTGGAAAGCGTGCCAAGAAACGCCTTCTTTCCTTCCTCATCCAATGTATCGAAATCGGCTTTGAGCGAATTCCATGTTTCCTCTATTTCGCCTGCCTCTGCGCGCGAGATCTGTCCTTCCCAATGCCCCTCGCCTTGGTTGAGCGCGTTCTGCACCTCGGAAGGAATGCCTTTTTCATCCAGCCCCTCTTTGATCGAATCATACACTCCTTGCAGGCTGTGCTCGGGACCCACCGTGACATCTGATGTTTTAAACACCGTTACCGTGCCATCAGTATTCTGGACAACCATATCTCCCTGATGCACCAAATTCGCATCAAAATATTCAAGCTCTGTTCCGTCGGGACTCACCACTGTCACCTTTGCATCAAGTAGCATCGAAATACCCAGCGTCTCACTAATATTCCCTCCTTTACCTATAACCCCCACCTTTTCTGCATTTAACATCGCCTGCTCATGACCCAGACTCATCGCTCCCGTTGAAAGAATCCCTCGAATACTAGCATTGTCTAATTTCTCAGCGGATTCCGGATTCTCAAGAATGGCTTTCATTATATTATTCTTATCTCCACCAATAGAAAGCTCTTTTACGCCATTCATGAGAGAAGAAAGTTGAACCGTATCACCCTGGAATTCATTAAAGTCGCGAGCGACTAATCCTAATGAGGCGGCTTGTTTTGCGAGATCAACATCATCCGGAGCGACACCAGGAACTTCTCTCAGCATTTTTTCTGAAAATGAACCAAATGTTCCTTTAATAACATCACTGTTATTTGGTATAACAGGTGGATTCTCTAAAACACTTCCCTTTATTCCATCGATATCATCTTTAAACGCTCCAAACGCTTCTGCCCCTCGATACGCTCCCTCCAAAAGTGTTTCCACTACCATTACTGTCGCCAAACCCTTTCCTCCCTTCTCCACAATCCTACTCCCATACGAAATCATATCAACTGCGCCACTATTTCCAACAATACGATCCATATCGCGGAGAAACTTGTCATAGCGCGCAGTGATGTGTGCCTTCGCGTTTTCTCTCTCGGTATTAGACAGGGCGGTGTTATTTTCGATTTCATCTAGCTTGCCTTGTATCTTTTGTGCAGAACGCTCGATGTCTTTATGCGCAATCCGCTGCGCATATTTTGTGATAAACCCTTCGTCGCCTGCATCCCGAGTTAATCGCTCAATGAGATCCTGTGGTAAGCGCTCCTTGTATGTCTGCATGAGGTGTTCCTTCGTAACCTCACCATCTCCTGATTTTTCCTTTGCCTCTTCATACAGTTTATGCGCCTCATCTTCTGCCATATCAACATCATGCACTCTACCTTTTTCTATGACATCTTCAGATTTCAGATGCGCTCCCTTTACTGCCTCACCAGCTCTCCCCGCAAACATTGCCGCAACTGTGACATTTCGTAATGGGTTTGCAAAAGTAACATCGGCGGCGATTCTTCCATATTTCACCACATTCCCCACAAGCATTGCAGCGCTCGACAAACCCCTCACCGTACCTCCTTTTTTATTAAACGTTTCGCGATCGTTATGCGCGCGCTGAGCAACGCCATCATAAATTTCTTCGTATTCCTTGAATAATCTTTTCCCGAAAGATTTATTCTTAAACGCTTTGGTAGCACTTTTGAAAACCTTAGAAAATGTTTTTCCCTTAAACTCTTCCACTCTATACCCGAGCCCTAAAAATCCTCGCGCAAGCGAAACGCGATCCTTTTCTGGGAGCTTCTCGATATTACCTTCTAGTTCTATTTTGAATTCATCTTCATTAGTCGCCTCTTTTGGTGTTATATCAAAATCCTCATATCCCTCTTCTGGCGCGCGCTCTGGCGTATCATATTCGCTTTTTACATAATTTTCCGATATAGCTATAGGTCGTATCTCTGCTTTGTTAAATCCGCTAGATGAAGGTGAGTACACATACGATGGTGAGTACCGCTTTCCTCCGCCCATAGTTTCATCTTTTTTTATTTCTTCTGCTTCTTGCGAAAAACTAGCGCTCTCCGCTGGCAGCTCACTTTCTGCGGGAGCACTTATATCCCATTCTTTTTCCTCGGGTGTTTCTCCTGGTGTTATGTCAAATTGTTTTTTTTCTTCCGCATTATCTTTAGCGGAAGCTTCTTCAAGCAACTCCTCTGCCGCACCGTAATCCTCGGTCCCTCCTCTTTCACCAACAAGATCGCTCATTTCAGCGCCTTCCTGAACTGCTTCTTTTTCTGAATATCTTTCCGTTTGCTTTTCCATATACTACTGACTGATTGCACCTTTAACAATATTGTCTATCTCAATAATTGCCGCGCTTTTTAACCCCGTGATTACATCCTTTGTATTCCGTGCTTCTTCGATTGCGTGTTGGATATCATCGTGCGCGGCATATGAGCGCCCAGTCGCCATCGCTGAATAATTATCAATATCGATATTAGCTTTCGCGCTTTCATTTTTGATAAGCTCCTTTGTTTTTGTTGCGAGTAGATTTAATGCGTCTATTTCCATATCACTATATTAGCCTTTCCATTACAAAGCGTCAGATGCGAGGCGCGCCGTGTAGTGAAGCTGAAGCTGTACTATACGTACAGCGAGGCGAGACACGGAGGCGGAACGAAGCAGATGGCGTTTTGTGATGGAAAGGATTACATGTTTATTAATTTTTCTTTTAGATCCTTGATTTTTCGCTCGTCGATTGTCCTCAAAACAGTACTAATCTTCTCACGATGCGTCTTTTTTGCCTTAGCGACATCGTCTAAAAACCGCTCATATACGGCCTTTATATTCAGCGATGCGTCGTCACTCGTCTTTTGCGGCTGCATGAACTGCGAATGAAGCAGTGGATTATTTCCCATTGTTCTATTATACGGCTCTCTGAGCTCTTCTGCAACGCTCACAGGATATGATATACTAGGCTACATATGAAATTCATCAACTATATCGCACAGGGAGCCGCCATGTACAAAGCGTTTTCTTGGAAAATTGCACGAGCAACAGCACTGCTTTTATTATTCGGCATGTTCATGCTGATGTATGTGACTGGTCCGCAGGAGGCAGCGGTCATGGATGAGATTGCCCATATTCCTGCCGGCTATTCGTATGTGCAATATCAAGATATGCGCATCAACCCTGAGCATCCGCCACTCCTTAAAGATATTTCCGGTTTACCGCTCTTATTTTTAGATCTAAACTTCCCTGAGACCTCGGCCGCATGGCAAAC
>JANLHQ010000068.1 GCA_024654415.1 Candidatus Azambacteria bacterium
CAAGCCAGACAGCATTGAGTAGGCATCTTGTGGTAAATAAAAAACCACTTGATGAAAAGCTCGCGGGTATTTCGATACTTAATAAGGAGGGTATAGTAATCGCGTCAACTGATGAAAGCGAGATCGGAAAAAATGAGTCAAACGATGCTTATTTTATTAGAGAGGGAGATGCGCCAATATTTGTGCGCACCGACCCGGATGATGTTCATTTTGGTATCATTTCGCCCTTTGTGGTTGCAGCACCCATCACCGATAAGGATACGCATGAATTTTTGGGTGTTATCGTGAACGTGTTTGACTCTCATAAGCTAGAAGATATTCTCTCAGCGAATTTCATCACAAGGCAGAGCGACAGCCTAGAGCCGATCATCGGTAAGAATTCGGAAACGCTCCATGTATATATCGTTGATAAGAAAGGAGACGTGATTTTGCATCCGGTTCGGAAAATGATCGATCCCTCGCATGCTATGGGGGTGACTACATTGCCGGTGCGAGAGTGTCTGGAGAATGAGAAAGAAGTCTTAGGTGAGTATACAGATCATTCCGGGGCGACGGTGTTTGGCGCTTCTATGTGTCTTGTGGAGCAGGAACTGGTGCTTGTTGTTGATATAGATAAAAAGGCGGCTCTTTTGCCGGTACAACAAGCACAGAGACGATTTTATGGCATTGTTGCGGCGCTTGCCACACTCATTGGCACACTTTCATTTTTTATAGCACGAATGCTCACAAAACCAATTAAATCGCTGCAAGAAAGCGCAGAAATAGTGCGGGCCGGTAATTTGCGGCATCGCGCGACGATAGCAGGAACAGGAGATGAAATAGAGGCTCTCGGACATTCGTTTAATGCGATGACCGCTTCACTTGAGGAGCGTCAGCGATGGATGGAAGAAGAAAAAAAGAAACTTGCCGTCCTACTTGAAAATCTGCCGCTCGGCGTGCTTATGATTCGTGCGCCACGAGGAGAGATCGTCGAAATGAATGGTCGAGGAGCTATGTTGCTAGGCAATGATTTCGAAAATGATCCACAACGATGGGGACGGGTTAAAAGAGAGGATGGCGAGCAATATCCTGCCGAAGAGCTTCCGGTGAATATTGCTCTTACAACAGGACACTCGGTGACAAAAAATGATTTGTATATAGAAGGATTGAATG
>JANLHQ010000071.1 GCA_024654415.1 Candidatus Azambacteria bacterium
CCCTCCCGTAATAACCGTACGAACCGTTGCGTTTGCGTACTTATTTTTTTCACATAATTCTTGTACAATCTGTGTGAATTTTTTTTCAGAAAATGGCACACGCAAACCTAATGCCGCCGCGGAACGTTCCAGTCGCGCAAAATGCTCGGGCAAAAGAAAAGGGTTCTTTTTATAGGTACGTAGGACATCAAACACGGCGTAGCCGCGTAAGATTCCAATGTCACGCACGCTTAGAGAAGCATCCTTTTCAAGAACAATCCTTCCATTGATATAGCAGTATGTCATGGTTGTATTTCTTTTCGACTTCCTTCAGCATCGTATTCGTATACTTTTCCTTCTTCCTCATCTTTTACTGCGCGGCATGATTTATCACAAAACGGCTGGTTTTTTGACAACCCGCACATGCATAAACGCACCGAACCTTCTTTCGGCGTCATAACATACGGCTCTTTTGTTTCTCTTATAACTCGTCGTGCCATATCAAAATGTTACACGATTTCATGTCGGCCTCCCTCGGCGTCGTATTCGTACACCTTCCCCTCCTCCTCGTCGAGCGTCTTTTTATGGGACCCGTCGCAAAACGGCGGGTTTTTTGACAATCCACACATACAAATATGCGCTGACTCTTTTTGTGGTTTTAATTCAAAAGACCCTTTTTCTTCTTTTATAACTCGTCGTGCCATATGTATATATCATTAATAATACTCTTTTATTCTACCAGGTTTTTATTAGTATAGAAAATAGCTTTTGTATTAAATGAAAGCCCGACCTGTTTTGTAACGGTCGGGCTTAGAACTATCTCCCCCTAGGGGGTTAATCATCAAAAAAAATGTTAGCCCTATTTGGAACCCCCAGTATATCAATCCGCACGATCACCCATCCTCTCCGGAGGCCGATAATCTCATCCCAAAGATTATGAGCATGCCGTACCGATGCCTGAAAAACCACCATCACTGCCTTTGCTTTTTGTTCCATCTTCCTCGCTTCTTCCATGCAGTACTGCTTGGAAGAGCTTTCTATGAACGGTGTAGTACTCGCCTCTCCTCTCTTTTCAGCCGCGAGGCGGTTGTATTTATTTGCAAGCGCGTAAAGCTGCTTGCATGGATCGGACGCTTCCCCGATGACATAGTCCCCCGGACCGACTTCATCCATCGGTCTGAACTTCTCGAGGTTAATCCCCTTTGCCTCTTCTATGATGCTCCTAAGCCACTCTGTCATACCGCACCTCCTGTTTTTAAGAGTTTTTTGTTCAAATTTTTAATGTCACGCTTCCTGTTTCTTCGCGGAGCTTCATCCAGATTTTTCCGAGATGATTTTTCCCATCTTTGTTCGGCCCCCATCCCCAAAATGCATCTTTGTGCGAGTCCTCGATGATTTTCCTTTCCCCTGTTAGGAAAAGTTTCTCTTGGATATACGGATGCTGGGAAAGCTTCGCCCGGACGATCTCTTCCATAATGAATAACTTCGCCTCGCTCCAGTCGATCCTTTTCACATTCTCATGCGCTCTCGCAATCTGCTTGGCATCATGCGCCGAGCGCGCATTTTTTATTTTCTCTTTGATGGCCGCATCAGAGAATTTTGCGGACTGATACGCGTGCTCCGCAGTCGGCCATACCTCGCCGCGCCATTCAACGGCAAACGAAGAAAAACTGGAAAACACGTAAAACTCCCTCTCATAGAACAAAACCAGCCTCCTTAATGGGTCGTTTGTCGTCTTCACCGCATTACACCTCCTGTTTTTAAGAGTTTTTTGTATTCTTGTTTTCAAAGACCTACTCCTTAACTCTTATTGATGTACCATATCTATGAAAAAAATCAAGAAGCGGTTTTATACTGCTTCTTGAGAAAAAAGATACACGTTTTAATTCTGTACTTCTTATTCTTCAATTAAGAAATCTAATTGCTCACGAGGAGTACCCACTGAAAGCCCGTAATCAACCGCTTCTTTCCATGTAGCTTTATTATCATAGTTAAACTCAAATGTTTTGTCCCTGAATACCGCTATAACATTCCTCCCACTCCAAAAATGCATATACCATTTTCCAGGACTTATGCACTTGGAAAGTTTTAGAATGTCCTCCTCTGAAACTTTTACAGTATACAGGTGCCATCTGCTTTGGGGATCTTCATCGCTTGATATTCTGAATCCGGTAATCTCAAGCTCGTTAAGGATCCTATTATCCTCCAAACTTTCCTCAACAACTGTTCCCTTATATTTTTTTCCCATGATATAAATTCTACTTATTTGGAGCGGGATACGAGAATCGAACTCGTGTCTATGCTTGGCCCCGCAAAAATTTTGTTTACTTGGAGCGAGTAGGGGGAATCGAACCCCCGTTTCAACCTTGGGAAGGTCGTGTTCTACCATTGAACCATACTCGCAAAATTTAATGGGATTGCGTTTTGTTACTTCGCTATGCTTCAGACAAAACGGGAGCCCCGTTACCTATTGTATTCCTTGCAGGAAACCGGGATTGCGTTTTGTTACTTCGCTATGCTTCAGACAAAACGGGAAGAATCACTCATACTACCACTGTACTAATCCCGCGCGCGTTCTATTTTCCGAAAAGAGTGCGGAACCATTTCCGGGGGTTTGACTCTTTGCCCTCTGCCGCGCTCTGCACGCTCTCTTTCTTTTTTTTTGTGGTGTCGGGCCCGCCCACGATAATCACGGCTTTCTCCCCTTCCTTCTGAAGATTCAGCTTTTTGCGCGCTTCTTTCTCCACATATGCATCATTATTGAGGTTTTTAATAAGTGCATTAAGGTCGCCGCTTTTTGCGCTTAACGCCTTCAATTCTCCATCGATAGTTGAAATTTGCTTCGTTATCTGGTACTTTTCATATGAGACGCGCCCAACTTTATATGCCATCACACCTGCAACTGCCAGAAATGCAAGCACCATTATTTTTTTCCCAATTCCTTTAGCGGGGCGACGACTCATAAGTGCATCAACAAAAGTAATTTTCGTAATTTATCATATCGAATTCTATGTCAAAGCACAAGAAAATCGCGCACACCATTTGGACCATCGTTATTGTACTCATCGTTATCTCGATGGTTGCATTCACTATCCTCCCGCTCTTAGCGTTGTAGTACCTTAAAGTACACGTCGGGAGGGATATCAACCTTCCCCAGCGCCTTCATTTTTTGCTTCCCTTTTTTCTGCTTTTCAAGTAGCTTCTTCTTTCGCGAATAATCGCCCCCATAGAGATATCCGGTGACGTCTTTACGGAGCGCAGAAATATCTTCTCGCGCGATGATTTTGCCACCGACCGCCGCCTGGATTGATACAGCAAATAACTGCTGAGGAAGCACTTCTTTTAATTTTGAGACGAGTGCCTTTCCTTTGCGCACCACATCCGCGCGCGGCACGATCTGAGCAAACGGCTCTACAATATCTCCCGCAACCAAAATATCCATCCGCACAAGATCATTGGGCACAAACCCGATCATCTCATAGCTGAGGGACGCATACCCTGATGTTGCTGATTTAAGCCGATCATAAAAATCAACCACCACCTCAGCAAGCGGGACCTCATAACGCAAGAGTACTTTTTCATCGGTTACATACTGTGTTTCTTTTGATATCCCCCTCGATTCATTTAACAGCTTCATTACCTGCCCAAGATATATTGCGCTCGTTAGAATTTCCACTTTTGCATATGGTTCAGCGAGTGTGAGCACGGCCCCTACATCGCGAATTTGACTCGGCGAATACACGGTATATTCTTCTCCGTTGCGTGTCGTAATACGATAGGAAACAGATGGCGCAGTGATGAGCGGCACGATGCCATATTCCCTGGTCAGCCGCTCCCGTATGATGTCGAGATGGAGTACGCCAAGAAATCCACAGCGGAACCCTCTTCCCAGTGCGTCAGATTGTTCTGGCTCGAAATAAAACGATGCGTCATTGAGCCTGAGCTTTGAAAATGCATCGCGGAGCACATCAAACCCATCAGCACTCTGTGGAAAAAAACTTGCGAACACAACACGCTGTGGCTCCTTATAGCCAGCGAGCGCATCTAGCGTACGCTCATCATCATGCGTGACCGTATCTCCTACGCGTACTTTATTGATTTCCTTCAACCCAGTTGCAATGTATCCGATCTCCCCTGTCTCAAGGATTCCTTTTGCTTCAAACTGTGGGCGAAAGACCCCCGCCTCGATTACCTCTGACGCTGCACCTGCCATCACAAACCGTACAACCTCGTGGGCTTTTACCGAGCCGTCTATGATTCGGATGTTTGCAACAACACCCTTATATGCATCATATGAAGAATCAAAAATGAGCGCTTTGAGCGGTGCCTTCGAGTCCCCTTTAGGAGCTGGCACCATCTTCACCACTCGTTCGAGTAACTCAGGCACGCCCTTCCCTGTTTTGCCAGAAATATACAATATCTCATCGGACGAAATGCCGAGGATTTTTGAGATCTCTTCTGCCGCCTCCTTTGGGCGTGCGTGAGGTAGATCTATTTTATTAACCGCGGGAATAATAACAAGATTTTGCAGTAACGCCTGTTCCAGATTTGCGAGGGTTTGCGCTTGCACGCCTTTCGTTGCATCTACCAATAATATTGCTCCCTCCACCGCGGCAAGTGAACGAGACACTTCATACCCGAAATCAACATGCCCCGGCGTATCAATAAGATTAAGGAGGTATGTCTCCCCGCCAAAGTTCCACTGCATCCGTACTGGCTGCATTTTAATAGTAATACCACGCTCACGCTCGATGCTCATCGTGTCAAGCATTTGTTCCTGCATTTTTCTTTTTTCTACCGATCCTGTGAGATCTAAAAATCTATCGGCAAGCGTTGATTTGCCGTGGTCGATATGTGCAATGATACAAAAATTACGAATATTTTTTTGGTCCATAGAGAAACTATTATTCCGAACTATTTACTGGAAAGATCCGTGAAAGAAATATTCTTTTCACTGGAAGCGAAAACGACTGCGCCACTGAAGCAAATTCCGGGATACGAAGCACATGCGATGCGGCCCCGTATACGATCACCCCGGCAATAAGCGCAACTCCTCCCTGCACCACCACGCCAAGGAATGTCTGCATATTCACCCATTCCGAAGCAATAAGCAATGCCCCGTATACTGCAACTGCCATACACGCAGCGGCAAGATTTATTTTAAATAGGGAAGGAACGATACGAGAACTATCAAACGCCTCAATGCGTATCATGAAGGCGAGATATAATATCAGAAGATTTATCACACTCGCAAACGAGAACGCAAGGGGCAATGCGAGAATCGGCGCATGCGCAAGATCAGAAATCCTAAACACTACACCGACCACGCGCGCAAACTCACCCCCCGCCCCCATAAGATGGAGAAAATAAAAACTCAGCGCGGCATTCAATATTGTCGAAGAGATATTGATGATCACAGGGGTTTTGGTATCTTGTAGCGCATAAAAAGCGCGCGAAAAGAGGGGGACGAGGCTTTGTGCAAAAATAGAAATGGCAAATGCCCCCACAGCTGCCGCGGTAAGGCGCGTGTCTTCCCACGAAAATTGACCATACCCAAGCAATACGCGCACGAGCTGTGCACGCATAAGAATAAGTAGTAATGATGCAGGAATAATGAAGTAAAGAATTTGATTAATGGTATCATACAGCTTGCTTAAAAACGCATCCATATCCCCTTTTGCATAGCTTGCGGCAAGAAATGGAAATACCGCGCTTGCAAACGAAAGCGCGATAATACTAATGGGAACAAACTGCAGATCATTTGCAAAATAAAATACTGCGATGCTTCCCGAGGCAACTGTAGACGCGATTGCGGTAACCACCACAAAATTAAGCTGAGTTGCTACAAGCCCAATCGTACGCGGAATTGAAAGCCGTGCGATCTTTAAAAGGCCGGGATGGCGTATATTAAATTCTGGTTTAAAAGAAAACCCGAGGTTCATTACTGCGGGAATCTGAATGAGGAAATGAAGCAATGCACCGAGCACAACGCCAACCGCGAGTCCCCCAACACCAAATGGTCGCACCAGAAACAATGCGCCAAAGATAATGCCGAGATTATACATAACCGGAGCAAGTGCAAAGGTAAAGAACCTCCTGCGTGCCTGCAGCATATTACCGATGATGTTAGATGCGCCAAGCAATATGGGGCTTAAGAACATAATGCGCATCAGCAGTGCCGTTTGTGCTTGTTTTGCATCATCAAACCCAGGAGCCACAAGCGCTACAAGCACTGGCGCGAGCGCCGCAGCAATTACCGCACACACTGCAAACACTGTACAAAATACCGTAAGCACCGTATTTGCAAGCCGCCAGGCTTCCTCTTTATTACGCGCCTCATATTCTGCAAATACTGGGATGAATACCGCGCTTAATATACCAAGAATGAGAAGACTGTATAGGAAATCAGGAATGAGAAACGCCGCAAAATACATATCCATTGTATCTCCCGCACCAAACTCCCCAGCAAAAATACGGTTACGCAATATGCCAAGTGCTTTGGACAAAAAAGAAAAAAAGCCGATCATCAGTGCGGCGGAGAAAATGACATCAAACTCTGCATTGAAAATATTACGCCATTTCATTTGATGATTGCTTGTATGATTAGATTATTTTTTCCCTCGGCAGAAAAAGCCATGAGGTCATTCCCCTCCTGATCAACCGCGCGCATACCCTCTGGCACTATAAGTGAGAAATGAATTCCTGCGGAAATACCCGGTTGTTTTTGAAAGATAAATACTAGTGGCGAGGGAGACACTTCTTTCGTAAATGAAAAAGGCAGACGATACTGCACAATCGCCGTAGTATTCTTCCCCCCTACTGTCACCCATCCCCCAAATACTGTTTTCCCGGATTCTTCAAAAATACGCACTCCGGAATCATCCATGCGTGCAATCCTCTCTGCTGTCGCAAGATCGTCATCAACGATGAATCGCTCCTTACGATAGTCGATCTGAGGAGCTATTTCTAGATGGGTAATCCCTGACGTCTCAAGTAATTCAGATCCCTTTGGGACATATATCCGCATATATCGCTCATGTTCTCCCTGTGCACCATCTTCCTGAGGAACAAATTGCACTGCAACAGTATTAATAATATCTCCATTCTCTGCGATATTTACTTCCTTCCATATATCTTCCTTTATTAGTATCGCATCACTCCCGATATCGCTTGATACTACCGCGAGATAATCCGCACCCTCTTCACTTATTATTTCTCCGCCCCACCCTTCTTTCACAATCATTTCTTGATGATCACGCTCCACGAGCCATATCAAAACATCTTTTTCACGAAGACTTTCTTGAAGCGTCTGCGCAAAAGCGTTGGAAGTAGCACCTGGGACTGTTGAAAGCACATTGCTTAATGCGCGCAACACATCTTTTCGCACAAGGGTACTAAAATTTTCTCCATTGACCAACACACCATCGTCCCCCTTCACTGGCCCAGTGAGTTTGAGAATTTTTTTCACCACCTGCTCGTTGACCGCAATTACCCCATCCACGGCACCGCCACCAGACCTCTCATAAAAATATGCGATCTTTTTCGCAGAAAGGGGGAAGTCTAAAAACCAATTCGCATCATGGAGCGCCCACGCGGTAGCAACTCTCTGAATTGGTTCAGGTGGCACGATATTCGCCTGAAGCTGTCCATCAACGCCGTAGACATCATCAAAAACAATATCTGTAATTGCGCCCCCCTGTGTAGTAATAACTCCCACTGACCGAATCGCACCACCAGTCGGGCGGGCGACCCCACTGTCTTGTGCAACGAGTAAAAATTTTCGAGGACGCTCAACACCAAGTACCCATACACCAAGCTTTAAATACGATGCGAGACGCTCTGTATGCGTAAAAGCCAATGAGATCTGTGGAATAAACGCACCAATATTCGCTCGTACAGCATCGGTAAGTGCCGGATCACCCTTTATCTCGCTCAGCGCTTCCTGTGTTTTCCGAAATGTAGTAGATGCATCTCGCACCCCTAAAAGCGCGTCGCCGATCAATTCCCCTGCCATCGCGCCCTCATATGCGTTCTGTGTATGAAAGAAGGAGGATGCAGATAATCGAAACAAGGGCTCCATTCCCTGGGTAAGTTTTTCTGCAGCACTAAGCGCGTTTCGTTCAAGCGTTATTGCATCCGTAGACACCCCTCCCTCCCCCTGATGCACAAGAGAGGCCAGCGTTTCTTGGACATACGTGATAAGAGCGCGCCCACCTTGTTCGCGTCGCTGCACTATGCGCTCATGTACGGCATGGAATGAAAACAGGGCTTGTTCAAAGCGCAGCTCAGTAAATGCCTGTTGAGCAGATAGCATGTCTTCGTATACACCACGCGCATTAGCAAATGCTGGCACTGCTTGCACCCCCCCACTCCACCACCATGCAACACCAAAAAAAGAGAGTAGAACGATACCACCAAACACCCCAGCTCCTGCGAGGCGCCACACAAAGGAAAAGCGCGAGACAAGGTGAGCTGGTGCAGTGCGCCGCCATTCCCAATCCTCTCGTGCCACTTGTTCGCGCTGATGCTGCTCAAAATATATGTTGCTTTTTTGGTTTTGCTGTTCGAGATAATGCTGAGCAAATCGTGACTCTTCCCATTCATGCGCAACGTCAACCGGTACATCGCGCTCAAGGATGTCGAATGCTGTTTCCTTCTTTTTTTGTTTCCCTGTAGAAAAATCAGTCATATTTTTTATCAACACGCCGACCGGTCGCGAATCACCAGCATCACAGTCCGCAATAATATTTTTATATCCAAAAAAAGAGACCAATTCTCGATATAGTACGTATCAAGTTTTACCTCTTCTTCAAATGGTAGGTTCGAAGACCCAGAGATCTGTGCCATACCTGTCATTCCCGCCTTTACTACTAACAGTTTTTTATGATGTCGCTCATATTGCCCCACTTCTTTCGGCTCATGCGGGCGAGGACCTACAAGACTCATCTCACCTTTTAGCACATTAAAAAGCTGTGGCAACTCGTCAATGCGCATTTTGCGCAACACCCTTCCAATGCGCGTCACCCTTGGGTCATTATGCATTTTGAATAATGGCCCCCCATCATTTCGTTCATTAAATTCTGTGAGCTGTTCCTTCATTTCATGTGCACGATCCACCATTGAGCGGAATTTATACATCGCGAACTTTTTCCCGAGCGTAATACGATCAAGGGCTACAAACACAGGCCCCTTTGAGTCGAGCCGTATCAACACTGCTGTCACCACAAAAAACGGTGAAAGAATAATAATCCCCACGAGTGAGCCAACGAGATCCATGGCTCGCTTGATTACCTTTCCCCACCCATCAAGTGCGGTATGCTTCACCTCAATAAGCGGAATACCACCTACCACATCTACCTCCACATTCGTTGTGAGGGCCTGAAAAAGCGTCGGTGCGAAGCGGAACGTCAAATGATGGTCACGACAAAACTCCGCAAGCTCCACAACCGCTTCTTTACTATAATCTGCGCGTCCCACGATAACAGCATCAATACAAGGGTTTATAATTGCGCCCCTCACTTCTTCAAGATCAAGCTTCGCAATTTGCTTTACCACGCGATATCGCAATGAAGGATTTCTCTTTATTTCACGTATAAGAATATCTGATACCTCATCATCCCCAATGATGAGCACGCGCTTCACTCCTAGTTGATGCCGCACTGCGAGATACCATTCCGTCACGCGAAGCATCACTCTTCCTAAAAATACATACCCAATTGTAAGCGCCCACGCAGCGATCACGATAAATCGCGAATCAAACCACTCACGAGTGATAAAGATATAGATAACAACAGCCATCATTGCAAACGATGATGCGGCAACTACCTGAAAAAACTCCTGGAGGATATCCCCGCGCCTCGCTCGATATAAGCCAGTGAGAGCAAACATCGCAATACAAAAGGGAATAAATGAAAGGAGGATAATAATATACTTCTCAAATGGCAGATTTAAATAAAAGAGCACGGGCCGATACTGGCTAATAAGTGTGCTTGTACGCAAAAAATACGCGGAGATACCCGCGAAAAACAACATAATAAAATCAACCGGCACAAGCGCAACCGTGAACAATAACGCCGCTTTTTTCATATAATTCTTACTCGCATCATAGCGAAATACTGCTTATTATTCAATCCCAAGGAAAAGAGTAAGATTCCATGAATAGGGAAATTTCATAATGCGTAGGGAAATCGCCCACACATAATTAGGAAAATACGGAAATTTCAGAAAAAAGCTGGGAGATCCCTGCTAACACACAAACGAGCATTCGGAGCAAACCGGTGAAGATGTACGTAAGCCGGATTCTGTTCCCCCTCACTTGGGCCAATGAAAACGAATGTGCAACGCATTACACAAAAACCGTATTCCATGAACCAAGTGAGGGGGTGACGATCATTTCTCTTGTCATTGCATTACTGCAATGATCATGCGACTACCTGCTTTCAAAAGAAAGCATACTGTCTTGCACCCGGTAAGGATTTAACCGTTTCACCCCTAATGTTGCCATTAGGGCTTACCCTCATTCGCTTGCGCGATAAGGGTACTTCCTTCTTTCGTTGGAAAGCGTCTCTGTTCGCACCTCTAAGGTCGCCCTCGACGGCCGTTAGCCGCTACCGTTGCCCGCCCAAATTTTTTAGCTCTTGACTTTTTCCTCCTCACACAAAAACATCTTTTTTTGTCTTCGAAAAAAACTAAAAAATTTGGGCGGGCGGGTGTCCGGACTTTCCTCTCCCTTGCGTTACCGCATGAGAGCGATCGTCTGTGCATCTTGCAACGCGGTTTGCTCCGAATGCCCACATATAGTAGATAAAATGAGCACTATCTTGCGCTCATAGTATGCAAGAAAGCATGTAAAAAGTCAAATTATCCTTGGTAAAAATCTGTCTCGTCAGAGTATTGACATAAAGGTTGTCCACCTCTTTGCACGATGTTCGCACACTATGATATGATAAAAAATACAAGGAGAAAAATTAACTCATTTTACTATTATGCCCACTGCAATAAAGTTCACAGAGATCCGTAAACGAGATGGAAGAATCGTTCCCTTTGATAAGGACAAGATCACTGCGGCACTTGAAAAGGCAGGGCTCGCAACTGATGAATTCGGACACGATATTGCGAAGCATTTGATGCAGCGGGCACTTGATGTCACACAAGAGCGCATCGCGGGTAAAACCCCCATGGTTGAAGAAATCCAAGACGCTGTTGAAGAGGCGCTCCTTGGCTCACGCTATAAAAAAACTGCTAAAGCATACATCATTTACCGGGACCAACATGCAAAAATGCGTGAATTGGTGTCTGGGGCAAATGTAGACCTGGTAGACAGCTATTTAGAAAAGCTCGATTGGCAGGTGCGTGAGAACAGCAACATGTCTTACTCGCTCCAAGGGCTTAACAACTACCTTTCTTCAGAGATCAGTAAAATCTACTGGATGAACAAGATCTACACGCCCGAAATCGCTAAAGCGCACATGGGCGGCGACCTTCATATACACGACCTCAACCTTCTTGCATCGTATTGCGTCGGGTGGGACCTTCAGCACCTGATTGCAGAAGGGTTTAGGGGTGTCCCAGGTAAAGCAGAAAGTAAGCCCCCAAAACATTTCCGCAGCGCACTTGGTCAAGTAGTGAACTTCTTTTATACGCTTCAAGGGGAATCGGCTGGCGCACAGGCATTCTCAAGTTTCGACACTCTCCTCGCGCCATTCATCCGCTATGACAGCCTTACCTATAAAGAGGTAAAGCAGGCGATGCAGGAGTTCATGTTTAACATGAACGTGCCAACGCGTGTCGGCTTCCAAACGCCGTTCACCAACATTACGATGGACATGCATCCACCGAAAATCTATGCAACGTCCCCCGTCGTCATCGGCGGCAAACCGCAAAAAGAAACCTACGGCGAATTCCAGGAGGAGATGGACATGCTCAACAAAGCATTTTTTGAAGTCATGATCGATGGCGACGCGAAAGGCAGGCCATTCACCTTCCCTATCCCCACCTATAACATTACCGACGATTTCGCATGGGATAACCCGAACTTCGAGCCACTCTGGGAGATGACCGCAAAATATGGAATCCCTTATTTTGCCAACTTTGTGAATTCTGATATGTCTCCCGATGATTCACGCTCCATGTGTTGTCGATTACGCCTTGACCTGCGTGTGCTTGAACGCCGCGGTGGTGGTCTGTTTGGCGCTAACCCACTCACCGGATCAATTGGTGTCGTTACCATCAATCTCCCGCGAATTGGGTATCTAGCAAAATCAAAGGAAGACTTCTTTACTCGCCTTGAAAAACTTATGAAAATTGCGCGAGAAAGTCTTGAGGTTAAACGAAAAGTGCTCGAGCGCCTCACTGATCGCGACTTATACCCATATACGAAATTCTATCTTGCAAGCGTAAAACAGCGCTTTGACCAATACTGGGCAAACCACTTCTCTACTATCGGTATCTTAGGGATGAACGAAGCATGCCTTAATCTCCTCAATAAAGGCATTGTTGACGACGAAGGGCACGCATTTGCAGAATCAGTGCTTGATTTCATGCGCGATAAGCTTCTTGGATTCCAAGATGAAACTGGTAATCACTATAACCTTGAAGCAACTCCTGCTGAAGGAACCGCGTATCGTCTCGCGAAAATTGATAAAGCAGCATATCCGGACATCATCTGTGCGAATGAAAAGCAATACCGTGAAGGAGCAAAACCGTTTTATACGAATTCTACACATCTCCCTGTTGGACACACCGACGACCTCTTTGAAGCGCTTGACCTTCAAGATAGTCTGCAAACGCGCTATACTGGAGGTACCGTACTTCATGGATTTATCGGCGAAAGTATGCCATCAGTAGAAGCAACAAAGAGTCTCGTTAAAAAAGTTGTATCCCAATACCGTCTCCCCTACTTCACAATCACACCGACATTCAGTATTTGTCCAACACACGGATATATCCCCGGCGAACACTTCTACTGCCCACGGTGTGACGAAGCAATTGAAAATAATGCTGTAACAGCACAAATAAAGGTCGAAGAAACAACTGTAACAAAACAATAATCATATCCCTATGGAAAACGAGAACCGTCAGCGATGTGAAGTATACTCCCGTGTGGTTGGTTACCTCCGCCCTGTTTCTCAATGGAACGAAGGCAAACAAGAGGAATTCAACGACCGCATAGAGTACAATAAACAGCTCGAAGTGACTGATTGCGCCTGCTAATATATTCGACATGAATATCGGCGGATGGCAAAAACTAAGCCTCGTGGATTTTCCAGGGAAAATCGCAACCATTGTTTTTACCAACGGTTGCGTTTTTCGTTGTAGCTTCTGCTACAATCCTGACCTCGTTGTTGGCCCATTTCCCGAGCGTATTCTTGAAGATGAATTCTTTGCATACCTTGAAAAAAGGAGGGGCAAGATCGAGGGCGTTGTTATTACCGGAGGAGAACCAACCGTACAAGCAGATCTTGTTAATTTTATGCGCAAAATACATGCCATGGGGTTTGCAATAAAGCTTGATACATGTGGATATCTTTCTGACCGCGTTAAGGAGGCGCTTGCGAGCGGTGTGGTAGATTATGTTGCAATGGATATTAAGGCGCCGCTTGAAAAATATTCACTGATTACCAACATACCTGTAGAAACCAATCGCATCCTTGAAAGCATTCGTCTTATTATTGATTCAGGCATCCCCCATGAATTCCGCTCTACGTTAGTAGAAGGCATCCACGAACCAGCAGATATTTTAAAAATGGCGCAACTTATCACAGGTGCTGATGCATACTACCTCCAGCGCTTTCGTCCAGCAGAAAAACTTATTAACGCCTCATTCAAAGAAAAAGCAGCGCCCTCTGAGGCACTGCTTAAAGATCTCGCTGTGCAATGCATGAAATATGTAAAAAAGTGCGAACTCCGCGCAGCGGCATAAACTATTTTAAATTATATAATAGTCACTATCCGTATTCTTTCTTTAATCCGCTCACGCCCTTTATACATAAGAAAAACATGGAAGGGCTGTACTTCCGTTAAGATAAAAGAAAGAATACGGATAGTGACTTATATTATCGGTCGAGTGCTTCATTCAAGGCCTTATCCGCAAGCGTGTTTTTCTCGCGCGGCACATGGGTAAATGAGACAGGCCCTAGATCAGTCTTTAGATTCCATATCTCGATAAACAATTCCTGAATGTGTTTTGTAGAAAGCTTATACTGCCCGCTTAGCTGGCGCACGAGAAGCTCAGAGTCTGCACGCACTTCAATGGCCATGTGTTTTGCGCGCTCCTTGCCGTAGAGCGCTTTTATTTTTTTGAACGCAAAGATTACCGCTTTATATTCAGCTTCGTTATTCGTTCCATCTTCCACGCGCTCCCCATACGTATGCAGGACCTTCTCCGTCGCGCTATCTATCATCACAACCCCAATTGCAGAAGGTCCGGGGTTTCCTCGCGAGCCGCCATCAGTATATACAATAAGCTTACTCATAATGATTTTCGAATATCCTTTAATTTTAATTGTAGCTCTTTCGTGCCATTCCATTCGTTCGCATCAAGCTCAAATACCACATCCACACATGCTCCAATATCGCATATCTGCATATGTGCTGAAAGCCCAAACCCGATACAGTTAAAAAACTTTACCGTGCCATCCTCATTTGTAGCTTTGAGCATCATCTTCAAATGACCCTCTTTCTCCCCCACCAATCGCACCGACGCAACCATTGCGTTTCGTAAAAGTAGTGTCGGTTTTTTATTTCCCTGTCCATACGGTTCAAAGCGCGCAAGGAGGTCACAAAGCTCCCACGTTACTTCATGCGATGCAACCTCCGCCTCAACAAGAAGCGATGGTGCGGGGATTTTTTCAGGAAGCACGCGCTCCCCTTCTTCATGTAAAAGCGCAGAAAACTTCTCCATATCTTTCTCCGCAACCGCAAACCCTCCCGCAACCGCATGTCCTCCAAATTCAATTAATATATCTCCTCCTTTATCATTACATGCGCGCATGACTTCCACCACATTAAATCCCTCAATGCCGCGACACGATCCCTTAAGACTCCCCTTTGCCATCCCATAGATGAATGACGGTACACCATATTTATCTGTAAGTCGCCCCGCCGCAAGCCCCACTACCCCAACCGCCCACTCCTCCTTACCAAGCACAATAATGCGAGGCTGTTTTCCTGATGCTTGTATTTCTACCTCAATCATTTTTTCTGCTTCTTTTAATATCTGGTCTATCGTTTTCCGCCTACTCGTATTAAGCTCTTCCACTCGCTCTGCAAATCGTTGCGCCTTTTCTTCATCTTCAGTAATAAGAAGCTCAAACGATACTGTCGCATGATCCATGCGTGACGTGGCATTAATACGTGGCGCAATCATAAACGCAATGGTTTCTGCGGTAACCGCCTCCGCAGGCAAGGGAAACGTCATGTGCTCAAACGCACGAGAAGGCCTCAAGCACAACAATGTTCGTAAACCAACGCGTTGGGTCTTGCGTATTACAATAAGGCCGTATTTCACGAATGTGCGGCTCTCACCCACAAGCGGCACCATATCAGCGACCGACGCAATAGCAACCATATCAAGAAGCCACTTCTCCCACCCCTCCGGTATTTCAAGCTGTTTTGCCTTTTCTGATTGTAGGAGCGCGCACGCGACTTTGAATGTCACCCCTGCGGCACATAATGTTTTAAACGGATATGTTTCTCCTTCGCGCTTTGGGTCGATGATCGCATACGCCGCAGGAGGAATCGGAGGCACAAGATGATGATCAACAATAATCACGTCGCGACCATGCGCGTTCAAATAATCAACCTCCTTCACATCCGTAACACCACAGTCCACCGTGATCACGAGGCCAATGCGCGCATCAGCAATAATTTCTGCAAGCGCCTTTTCCTGCAGACCATACCCTTCTTTGAAGCGATCTGGTATATACACCTCCACTTCTGCGCCTAATTTTTTAAGCGTCGTGGAAAGGATCACTGAACTGCAAATTCCATCAGCATCATAGTCGCCATATACAAGAATCTTTTGTTTCTTTTCAATTGCCTCCCAAATTCTTCCGACCGCTTTTTCCATATCTAAAAAAAGGTAGGGGTCATGCACATCAGCGCTATACTCCGCATCAAAGAATTCATCGATCTCGCGCTGAGTCTTCAGCCCGCGATTATGAAAAAGCTGTAATATCGTGCGTAACTGCTCGGGGAATTGCAATACAAAATCCTCGGATATTTTTTCCGAGAGCTTCCACCTTTTTCCCTCTCCATTCTCCGTGGAACACACGATCATCGAGTCATTCTCAGTGGTTGATGATAGTGGGGTTATGTCCGATGCAGTAGTTCCCTTTTTCATTCGTATCCTTATTACTATTAAAGAATGAGTCCCTTTGCTCGAAGGTCTGTTTTTGACTGCTCCATAGTGGTCATGCCATCCTTCGCTCCGATCTGCATAGCAGAAAAAATGCTTGCGAGGCGATTTTCACGGATAAGATTCGATACTGCCGGAGTGTTGATCATAATTTCCCATGCCGCAACACGCGAGCCACCGCCTTTTCGTGGGAGAAGCTCTCGAGACACTGCCGCTACAAGAATATTTGAGAGCTGATTTAAGATTTGCTGCATTTGATTAGGAGGAAAAATATTCATAATGCGTTCAATCGCTTCCACTGTCGACGCGCTATGAATAGTACCGAACACGAGATGCCCTGTTTCTGCAGCAGAAAGCGCCGTAGATATGGTTTCGAGGTCGCGCATCTCTCCGACCATAATGATATCGGGATCTTGCCGGAATGCCGCACGGAGTGCATCAGCAAATGAATGGCTATCGAGCCCAATCTGCCGCTGTTCAATGACGGCAAGTTTGCGGGGATATACAAATTCGATCGGGTCTTCAATCGTAATGACATGCACTCGCCTTTCCTGATTGATCATATTAATAATCGATGCAATCACCGATGATTTTCCTGACGCAGTAGATCCCGTCAACAAGACTAGCCCCTTTTTCAGCTGGGTAAATTTGGAAATAGTAGGATGAAAATTCAAAAATTGCGGCGTAGGAATTTGGCTTGATACCACGCGGATCGACAGCGCAAACATGCCTTGTTGAAGATGGATATTTGTTCGAAACCGGTTTCCCTCGAACGAATAAATAATATCGAGCTCTTTTCCCTGTGCGACACGTTCACGGGCTTCATCCGTGGGAATAATGGAGAACACGAACTCCGCGAGTCCTTGCGCGTCTACATCTTCATTGGCAAGCGCCTCAAGATTCCCTTCCACCTTCCCCACTGGCGGCTGACCGGCAATAAGATGAATATCGGATGCTTTTTTTGCAATCGCGACCCTTAGATAATTGTGAAACACATCAAGTACTTCCATATGTTTTATTTTTTACGTTGTAATGCTTCTATTCCTGGCATCGGCTCGCCTGCAAGAAATTCAAGCATCGCGCCTCCACCTGTGGAAATAAAATCTATTTTTTTAGAAAGACCAAGCTTATCAATACTTGCGGCCGAATCTCCGCCCCCTACAATAGTAAATGCCTTGCTCTTTGCGACTGTTCGCGCGAATTCCTCGGTTCCTGCCGCAAACGGCGCAAGCTCGGAAAGCCCCAGTGGTCCGTTCCAGATGATCATGCGCGCATTCGCGACAATATGATCAAACAGCGCCGACGTGTCCGGTCCAATATCTAAAATGAATTCATTCTCGGCAACCCTTCCAACTCCTACAGTCTTAGAAATAGCATCAACAGAAATTTTCTTTGCCACCACCACATCAACGGGTAAATGAATTTTTGTAGACATCCAGTTCACTTTTTTAAGCTTTTCAACTATCTCACTATTGAGCTTTGATTTACCCACTGCAATCCCTTGTGCTTGTAAAACATGATTAGCGATCATCCCGCCAAGCAAGATATTGTCTGCTTTATCAAAAAAGCGCTCGATAAGCTTTATCTTTGTTTCGATCTTTGCGCCACCCATCGCTAATACCAATGGCGCCTTCGGCCTCATATACGCCCGATGCAGCACCGCGACTTCCTTGGCAAGCAATAACCCCGCATACGACGGAAGGAAGCGTGTGATCATCTCAATCGAAGCATGTGCGCGATGCGATACTGAAAACGCTTCGTTTACATAGATATCGCCAAGCGATGCAAGTCCTCGGGCAAATTCTTCGTCGTTCTGCTCTTCTCCTTTGTGAAACCGCACATTCTCAAGCATTACGATCTCCCCCGGCTTCATCTTTGCCACTACCGCATGGGGAAGGGGGCCGATACTTTCAGACACAAAATGCACAGGACGCTTGATATCCTTTGCAAGCCGGCGAGCAAGCTTCCTCACGCTAAAAGCAGCCCGAGCTTTCGTATTTGTTGTTCCGGCAGGAGGTCTCCCAAAGTGGGTAATAAGGATGATTTTTGCCTTTTTACGGACGAGCAATCGCAGCGTGGGAATGGCTTTTTTTATTCTAAAATCATCTTCAATCATTCCATCTTCCATTGCCACGTTGAAATCAACCCGTACCAGTACCCGCTTGCCTTTTACATTAATTTTGTCAATCGTTCTTAGCCTCATAATTGTTTCTATCATAGCATAAAAAGTGGCGCCTCAAAACTCCCCATGAGCTCTGTTGGCGGGGAGTAGTACCCCATGGTAGAATACGGCATTATGGCTATTCAAAGCATTACACAAAAAAAGAACATTATCATTCTCGGGGCGGGGTTTGGTGGGAGCGCATGTGCGCGCACACTTGAAGATATACGACGGGCACACCCCACTTCCTTTCAGGATTTTAATATTGTCCTTATAGATAAAAAAAACTACTACCTTTATACGCCCGCCTTGTATGAAATTGCTACTACCGCTGCAGATGATGCGACTCCCTTGGCGCTTAAAAGAGCCGTTGGGATCCCTCTTGAAGATATTGTTGCTCACACGTCAATAAAATTTGTTCAAGGAAATGTCACGCACGTTGATCTCACCAGTAAAAATATATCTCTCGAAGATGGAACAACCATACCCTATGAATATCTGGTATATGCTATTGGGTCGGAGCCAACATATTTTGGGATTCCTGGAGTGAAAGAGCACGCTATCTCGCTCAAATGGCTTGAAGATGCGATCCGCATTAGGGCAGAGGTAAAAAGAAAATATGATACAAAGCTTTCGGGAGAAAAACTTACCGTTGTTATCGGTGGTGCTGGACCTGCGGGCATTGAGGTTGCAGCTGAACTCGTTGGGTATATTGCCAAGCTCAACCAAAAAACAAGGAAAACCATTCTCTACTCCCCCACTATTATTGATGGAGGAGCACGCGTACTCCCTGGGTTTGATGATTTCACGGTAAAAAAGGCAACTGCGCGGCTTATATCACTTGGCGTAACTATCAAGTGCGGGTTTGTGATTACGCGCGCAGATGAAAAAGCGGTATATACAAAATCAGCACCACCAGCCCCATCAACTGCAGCAACCCCACCACAGGAACACGTACCAGTCGAAGAAGTGCTTCCCTATGATCTTTTCATTTGGGGAGGAGGTGTCCAGGCGTCATCCATCCCTTCAGGAGACTGTCTTGCAAAAGAAAAACGTGGAAGGATAGAGACTAATCAATGCCTTACCTGTGCTGCTACCGGAGAAAATCTTGAAATAACAAAGAACGCTTTCGCTATCGGCGATGTTGCATGCTTTATCGATGGAAAAACAAAACGCGCAATGCCAGGCACAGCGCAAGTAGCAGTAGCAGAGGCAAAAGCAGTTGCATATAATATTCACCAATCTATTGAAGGAAAACCACAAGCTCCCTTTGTACCAAAATCATCCTACCTTTTTGTTATTCCTGTTGGAGGGAAATATGCGATTGCAAAAATAGGTCCGCTCCGCTTCAGCGGATTTTCAGGGTGGGTCTTTGCACAGCTTGTTGAGCTCTATTACTTTTACTCAGTTACCCGCAATCCTGCAATCATCCGCCGCTGGTGGCGCGACATAAAAATCTTCACCCGCAACGATTAGTAAGGTCCACGGCGCAACGCCTCTTTAATCCTCTTATTTCGCTACGAAGATTATTACACGGCTACTATGCGCCTCACAGAGATGAGAGCATCTTTGTAAACTCTTCTTTATCGGTTGACGCTCTTCCTACCAACACACCATCTATTCCCTCTTGCAGAATAAAATCACGAATGGTGTGGGAGTCCACTGACCCTCCATATAGGACTTTAAGCATATTTGCCTGTGTAGCGCCAAACATATCGCCCACAACCTTCCTAATGTAAATTGCCGCAGAAAGCGCATCATCTGGCGTATCCGAAACTCCTGTGCCAATCGCCCATATCGGTTCATATGCGATTGTGATGCGGGCAAGCGCGCCCTTCGAGATCCCCGCAAGTGCGGCGCGGACCTGCTCTCCTACAAGCTTAGGAACTGCTTTTGCATCTTCCCGCGCCTGCTCACCAACACATATGATCACGTCAAACCCTTCGGCAAGCGCTATGTCCACTTTTTTGCGTATAATATCGTCGCTCTCTAAAAAATGCTGACGCCGCTCAGAATGACCAATAATCACCGTTCTAACACTAAGCCCTTTAAGCATGTCCGCAGTGATTGCCCCCGTATAGGGACCGCTTTCTTTCCAAAAAACATCTTGCGCGCCAAGCCGCACCGTTCGCCCCATGCTCTTCTTAACCGCATCAAGAAATACAAATGGGGGGCACAACACCACTGAAATTCCCTTTTTTATTTTTATCTGTGCCACTTTTTTCGCAAGACGTTCCGCCTCTTTTACCGTAGCCACATATGCTTTCCAATTTGCGATAATAAGTTTCATGCTTATATTATTTTTACTTTCCGTAAGAATGCCGCGGCATCTTCAGGTGCAATTGCTGATATCTCAATACCCGTACCCATCTCGAAACCAGCCCAAATGGATGTTTTTGGAAGAATTTCAATGTGCCAATGATAGTGAGCATGTTTTTCTCCCTCAGGAGATGTGTGAATAAAGAAATTATATGCGGGATCATTCAGACCCTTCCGCAAGCGGGTAAGTTGCTTTTGTAACATCTTAGCTACTAACGCAAGATCATTATCTTCGAGCATGCCAAAGTTTGGCTGATGAATCTTTGGGAAGATCCGTATCTCAAACGCCATTTTTGAAGCAAACGGGGTAAACGCAACAAATCGTTCATTCTCATCGATGATTCTCTTTTTTACTCGGAGCTCATATTGGATCATCTCGCAATGCACACAGGTCCCATGCTCGTGAAAAAAGCGCTCTGACCCCCTCAAGCTACGCGAGACATCAGGCGGAATAACCGGCATCGCTATTAATTGCGAATGAGGATGTGGGAGTGACGCGCCCGCCTCACGTCCGTGATTATGAAATACTAACACATATGCAATACATTTCTCATGTGCAAGTGATTGATATCGTTCTCGGTATGCGCGCACAAGATTAATCATCTCCTCCGCATCAAGATCAGGAATATAACGCTTATGATCTCTCAAGATAAATACCTCATGCGACCCTACTCCCTCCGCCATAGTGTATGGACCTTCTTTTGAAAAAGACCTGCATATCCCTTTGCTGAATGCGGGAAATTTATTGGGAACCGCCACCACAGACCACCCAGTCATATGCCCTCCTTGCCGATAATCATATCGTACAAGCGGCTTCTCTTTTTTTTCTGACAATGTTTCGAAGGGGCATTGAGAAAGTGGCCGTGCTACGTTCTTTGTTTTTGTGCTGGTCGCAAATGCATGCGGCCGCTTCCCGCGCGCAAGCGCAATCACCACCCAGTCCCCCGACACGAGATCTTGTCGTAGCTCTGATATTTTTTTCTTTTTTGTTACCATAACTGAATGCCGTGGTTACTCTTTTCTCCTACGATATGTACCAAGTAGCATATTTTTTCTTACTACGAGCAAATCGCGAAGTGTCGTGAAGTAGGCACTTATACCGACTTTTGATTCACCGCTATTTGTCCATACTACCGGAAGTTCCTTGATACGATACCCAAGCTTTTTTGCAATAACAAGAACCTCAATATCAAACCCCCAGCGCGTAAGGGTTTGTAAAGCAAAAATCTCTGTTGCGGCTTGAGCAGAAAAGAGTTTAAACCCTCGCTGAGTATCATGTATCTCCCAAATAGCAAGGAGACGAATGAGGAGCTTCGCGTAGTGCCCGAGCGCGCGTCGATACCACGCCGCATGCTCTTCTATTTTTGCTCCTGGAAGTTCGATAGAGGCAATCACCACATCATACCCTTGTGAAAAATGAGGTAAAAACGCATCACAATATTCAACAGGTACAGAGTTATCAGCGTCCATAAACAAACGGAACTTCCCCCGTGCCGCAAGCATCCCCTGCCGCACAACGTATCCTTTACCATGATTCTCTTTGTTGTCGATAAGCACGAGCCCGTTCATCGTGCGCGCATATTCACTTACCATTTCACCAGTACGGTCATGCGACCCGTCGCTGACCACCACTACCTCATACTCATATGTTTGTTTCTTGAGATACGCATCAATCGCCTCAAGCGTTTTGCCGAGGCGTCGTTCTTCGTTATATGCAGGAATGATTACCGATAAAAATATTTCTTTTTCCATACATGCATCGTATTATTTTAGTATACTATATCTTCCTTTATTTGTCTGTCTAAATAGCTTTGCAAAATCAGCGCGGCAGAGCTCTGGTCAACCGTGTTCTTTTTTGCACCATCGCGCATAGCCATTTTTGTCGTAAATATTTCATTTTCATACACTACTGGAATATATGTACATTGTGAGAGGTCTTCACCGAAACGCTCAATCGCGCGCATGAGTGGCGACGCCCCACCAATCATCATCGGCATACCAATGATGATTTGCACCGGCTTTTGTATGTCGCATATTTTTTTGATATCAGAAAGTATTGATACAGTGTTTTCAATTGTTGTGTGCGGGAATGCGATCACCCCCCCATCATCAGACACCGAAATGCCGATGCGCTTCTCCCCATAATCAATACCGAGGTACTTCATGCCTCGGTTAAAATTTCATACCCATCTTTTGTCACGAGCACCGTGTGTTCAAAATGCGCCGCAAGCGACCCGTCCATAGTCCTAATGCCCCACCCATCTTCATCAGTTTTAATACGCCAATCTCCTGAGGTTACCATTGGTTCAATAGCAATCGTCATACCTGCTATAAGCAGCTCACCGGTCGCTTTCTTTCCGAAGTTTAGAATCATCGGCTCTTCATGGGCATGATGCCCAACTCCATGCCCCGCGAGTTCGCGCACTACAGAAAACCCTTCACGCTCAACACAGGACTGAACAGCATGCCCAATGTCACCAATCCTTGCTCCCGCACGCACAACCGCAATACCTTCATAGAGCGCCTTCTTTGTTACCGCAATAAGTTTTTGTGTTCGCGCAGGAACAACGCCCGCCGTTACGGTGAGCGCACTATCAACACACATCCCATTGTAGCGAACACCGAGATCAAGACTTACTATATCGCCGTCCATGATAATCTTTCCTTTATACGGGATAGCGTGAACTACCTCATCATTAATGCTCACACATACCGTAGCGGGGTATGGCGACGACGCGCCATCAGGGCGATACCCCAAAAAAAGTGGAGTTGCTCCGCGTGCGGCGATAAGCGCTTCTGCCTCCGTATTAAGTGATGCAGCGTCTACGCCGGGTGCAACCATCATTGCAAGGTGCGCAAGGACATCCGCCAAAATTTTACCGCCGATACGCATCGCGGCAATCTCTTCCTGCGTACTGGTGATGATAGATGTCATTATTTCGTCTACTCCTTCTCTTGGTGAGGCAAAATATTTTTTTTCGCGAGCTCTTCCAGTATTTCTCGATGCACGGTTTCAGGATCAGTTTCTCCACTCACTACAATAAGGTTTCCTTTAGCACGATAATGCTCGATCACCTTTGTGACCTCAGCATCAAACCAATCGAGTCGTGCGTCAATGCCATCAGGATTATCTTCCGCGCGAATGGTGAGGTTTCCTCCGCAATATTGGCAATGCGTCAAAGGTGTTTGCTCATTTTCCACATATGCTCCGTGCTTACACACACCGCACACTCGGCGCTTTAAAAGACGCTGATGCGCAGTGTCGCGAGAAATATCGATTAACAATACCTCAACATTCTTCCGGTCAAACCAATCAAGCACCTCATCAAGCGTAATAGCTTCTCCGAGCATCCGAGGGCTTCCATCGAATAATACGCCTTTATGTGCGTCAGTATAAGCAAGCTTTTGCATCCAAATAAAAAATGGCATCCAGGAGGGGGTGAGCTTTCCTTGTGCCATTGTTTCTTTCATCCGACGAGCCGCCGCATTCTTCTGTTCAGAAAACTTTCTCAAAAGATCTCCTGTGCCGATATATTCTAGATTGAATTCCTGCGCGAGTATCTGCGCCTGCGTACCCTTTCCACTCCCCGAGCGTCCAAGCATAATAAGATTAAATGGTCCTTTTTCCATGACGCTTTTCATAGTATCACATCCCGTGATTTGTTAATAATCGCTCATCCCCACCCGCATTCATAGGCAGTACGGTGGATTAAAATTTCTCGTATTCGTGCATCACTAACTGTGCATCAATCTGCTTCATTGTGTCGAGCGCGACCGATACCGCGATCAATAGAGCCGTACCACCAATGGTCAGTGTAGCGGTCCCGGTAAAATACTGAATAATGAATGGAAGCACTGCGATGATGCCGAGTGAAATCGCTCCCGCGAGCGTGATCCTATTCATTACCCGTGCAAGAAATTCTGCGGTCGAGGCGCCCGGTCGAATGCCCGGCACAAACCCTCCCTGCTTTTGAACATTCTCCGCGATCGCTTTCGTGTCAAATGTAACTGCGGTATAAAAGTACGTGAAAAGAATCACTAATATAAAATAGAGAAGTCCATACAGAAAACCTCCTGCCTGGAAAAATCCTGCGAGCGAAGTTCCTAGATTTTTCATCCACTCCTGCTGCGCAAGCTGCATAAAATTCCCAAGCATCTGCGGAAACAATAGAATCGATATAGCAAAAATAATAGGAATAACCCCCGCTTGATTTACCTTCAAAGGAAGATATGTTGACGCGCCTCCGTATACCTTTGACCCACGCACGCGCTTCGCATAGGAAACAGGGATGTTTCGCTGACTATCATTAATGAACACCACGCCCGCGATAACGATTGCCGCGACAATAAGAAACACAATTGCCGTTGATACCATTGAAGGATCGAAATTGAGGAAAAACTGACGCAGCTGTGTTGGAATAGCAGAAATGATACCAGCAAAGATGAGCAATGAAATGCCGTTGCCAATCTTTCTCTCTGAAATAATTTCGCCAAGCCACATAAGGAATACGGTTCCCGCAGTAATTACCGCGAGATTGGTAATGAGAGAGAAAAGGTCGAGTCGATCAATTACATTTTGACTCTGCAATAATGCCAAAAGGCCATACCCCTGCAATCCTGCAAGCGGTATAGTTAAATACCGTGTATACTGGTTGAACTTTTGTCTCCCCTGCTCACCCTCTCCTTGGTACAATTCTTTCAGCTGTGGAAAGACCATCGTAAGAAGCTGCATAATAATGAGCGCGGTAATGTACGGACCCACACCAAGCATCACAATGGAAAGATTGTCGAGCGCTCCTCCAGAAAAAATATTAAGTAACCCAAAGAATTGGTTCCCTTCAAAAAAACTCTGTAGTCTACTCACATCAATCCCTGGTACAGGAATTACCGCAGCAACACGAAATATCGCGAGCAGCGCGAGCACAAAAAGGATCTTCCCACGGAGATCTTTTGTTTTTAAAATTTGTATCAATTTACCCATTATACGTTATTCCTTTACCGCGCCACCCGCTTTTTCGATCTTCTCTTTCGCTGATGCGGACACAAAACATCGTTCCACAGTAAGTTTCTTTTCAACTATTCCTCCTCCGAGTACTTTTACCAAAGGAAATCCTGTTCCTCGCTTCTCAATAAGTCCGTGCGCCGCCAACGATTCTGGAGTCACAACATCGCCTGAGGCAAATGCGCTATTTATTGCAGAAAGATTCACTACCGCATGCTTTGCAACAATACTCTTAAACCGATACCCTCTTAATTTCGGAATCCTTTTAATCATATCGCGTTCCGCAGGACGGATCTTCCTTCCCGCTCGCGACTTCTGTCCTTTCGTCCCTCGTCCGGACGTCTTTCCATGTGCACCCCCTCGGGCGATTCGTTTCTTGCTTTTCTTTTTATTACGTAACTCGTGAAGTTGCATATAATTATTTTGACGGTGGTTTTTCCTGCACTGATACTTCCCGCGTAGTCGCCACAACTTCTTTTTGTCGCCGTGGCTTTAAGCTTTTCAATGCATTCATTGTTGCCTCGCTTACATTGATCTTATTTGAGCTTCTTCCTTGTATCTTGCCGGCAACGTTCTTTATTCCTGCAAGCTCGCAGATTACCCGCACAACGCCTCCCGCAATAATACCGGTACCAGGCTTT
>JANLHQ010000073.1 GCA_024654415.1 Candidatus Azambacteria bacterium
CGAGTCAATTACGCCTGCGTATCGCCCAACATGGCAATCACCGCGGTATGAATCGGACGATACTGACGTTTTACCGTCGGTAAATCGATTGCGAGAAGAGACCCCCGAGTTGTCGGAAGATAAGAAAAATGATCTTGAGGTTGCTCAGCGCCTGCAGGACACCTGGGCGGCATGGTTCGATCGTTTTGAGCATATCCCGGCAGCACCACCAGTGATAGCCGCAGTTGCACCGGAAAAGCCAAAAAATGAGCCCGTAGAGACGACCATAGAGATAGAACCCGAAGTGAACATACCTATACGCACGGTATATGAACCCCAGCAAACAATTGAAGAAGAATCTCAACCTAATCACTTGGCGGTCCGGTCGCCAAGTGAAGAATATGAAGAGAGGGAGGTGCAGACTAGTGGTAACGGAAGGGTAATGATGGCGATGCAGATGTTTGGAGTGGTGTTTGCGATGGCAATTGCGACAATTGCAGTGCTCGGTAGCGGATATGTGGACTCTTATATACTCTCGAATAGCCAAGCCCAATTAATTGCAGGTGTAGCAGTCTACAATAAATAGTTTATATACAGCATTTCTTGTCTCGGATATACGAGATAGAGTATCAATGAGTTGAGTAGTTAATTTAAAAATTTTGTGAGGTCTGGTAATGCTTTGTGGGCTCATAAACGGCTCGTAGAGCGTAGATACGTCATACACTGGTACATAAGCGATCATATTTTAAAATGTAAGATTTAAGTAGCGTTCCCGGTGCAAACGATAGAAGGTATTTAACCTGTGAATAATGCGTATGTAATGCCTCTACATAGACGGACACATGCGCATACCTTTATATAGATGGTTTAAGACGTCTTTCGAGACACCGGAATAAGTAAATGAATGCTATGTTGTACGGCTATCCGCACACATCTGCTTAATAATATGTATATCGCCTAAAAAATGGCGCCACGGACGTAAAAATTTCCGGTGAATGCATTTTTGGACGCAAATTCAGAGTATTTTTTGCTTCAGAGTGAATTTACAGCGAATTTTTCTGTTATCCGGACTTAAAATGTCCGGTTTTTTACGTATTTTTTCGTCACTCGATGATCGTGTCGTGTCGCTAATTTTTCCGTGAATAATTATCCCCACATTTTTGTAGGAGATGCCGAAATGATAAGTTATTATTTAGTTAATTCGGATATCCGACATGACTTCTCCACTCAACGAAAATTTAATAACAACAAAGGAGGCTAGTGAACTTTTTGGATACACTTCGGATTATCTTTCGCGACTCATTCGCTCCGGAAAAATCAGCGGAAAAAGAATTGGACACAATTGGTTGATCGAAAAAAAGTCACTCGCGCAATTTTTGGATAAACAAGGGAATCACAAGATCGCCCGCGCACGCACGCTCGCGAGTGAGCGCGCAGAGGAGTATCGCGCACATCGTTCACTCCTGCATCGCACAACCAAGGCATTGACAACACCGCTACCGATAGCACCGTTTGGTATCGGACCTATCGGACATCCAATGTCCGATAGGAACATAGGGAAATCCTCATTGCGTTCGCATGCGCTCGCGCTCTCAGCCGCATTGTTGGTCGTGGTGTCAGGGGCGTTTGTCGCACACGCGTCTGCAATCCCGCAGTTCGCAATGAGTGCGGCAGAGTTCGCGCGCACCGTCGCTTTCGGATTCACTGAGACGTTTGGTGATATTCCGGCGCGTATTGTTGCGCGTATCGATACGGCAAAAAATCAAACGGCGGAAATTTCTCCGCGCGTCGCAACATCAAACGAGATGGCGACGACAAACATCGCATCCACAGTTCTGGCGAACCCGGATTTTTCTGCGCTTCGCATGGCGCTCGGTGAAAATCAAAACACTCGCATCGCATCGCAACTTGGAGGCGAAGCCTCCAAGTTGGGGGCGATCAGTGCGCCGATGATTACTGCTGATGATGTGCGAACGTTTGCGCTTGATACGTATGCGATGCTCACTTCACCTTCGCGTGCGGCGGGCGCACTTGCAAATGCGTATGTCGCGCTCGGCGTGAATGCATACGCCGGTATCGGCTCTGCATTCACGATGTACGACTTGCTCATCGGGTCAACAGCTGAAAAAGTTCTTGCGCTCGCGGCGACGACACGCGACGCACTCAAAA
>JANLHQ010000007.1 GCA_024654415.1 Candidatus Azambacteria bacterium
GATATTTGTGGACCTATGGAGAATCGGACTCCAATATCACGCATGCCATGCGCGCGCTTTACCACTAAGCTATAGGCCCGGTTTATTTTTATGTGCCCCCGGCACGAATCGAACGCACATCAATCCCTTAGGACGGGACTGTTCTATCCATTAAACTACGGGGGCGAGTAGCGCGCGTATCATATATAAATACGTGTTGAAATTCAAGCGGTAAAGTGATACCGTACACCATGGTATATGAGTTACGACCATACAAAAATTGAACGGAAATGGCAGCGCGCGTGGGTAAAGAACCCTGCGTTGACGCGCGCGCGTACTACATCAAAAGGCAAAAAAATATATGTACTCGATATGTTTCCGTACCCATCCGGGGAGGGGCTACATGTAGGGCACACAGAGGGAGAGGTGGCAACCGATATTTATTCGCGCTTTTTACGCATGAAGGGGTATAACGTTTTGCACCCGATGGGGTGGGACGCGTTTGGCTTGCCTGCGGAAAATTATGCCATCAAGCATAAAGTACGCCCCGCGAAAGTGGTGAAAGATAATGTTGCAAATTTCAAAAAACAAATGAGCGCGATTGGGCTCGGGTTTGATTGGTCGCGCGAGATCAATACGACCGACCCCGCGTATTATAAATGGACACAGTGGATCTTTTTAAAACTATTTGAACACGGGCTTGCATATGAGGCGAAGGCACCTATTAATTTTTGCCCGTCGTGCAAAACCGGGCTTGCGAACGAAGAGGTGGTGGGGGATGGAGCGTGTGAGCGATGCGCCACGAAGGTGGAGCGGCGCAATGTGCGCCAATGGATGCTCAAGATCACCGCATATGCCGAGCGGTTACTTCAAGATCTTGATGAGCTTGATTGGCCTGAGCAATTAAAAGCGATGCAGAGAAATTGGATAGGAAAGTCGGAAGGAGCTGAGCTTGATTTTCGCGTGTATCACGAGAAGCAAAATAAAGTTCTTTTTGCTCTTATTAATGAAAAAGGAGAAACGCTGATCGAGAAAAGAAAGGGTGGTGCATTCGAAGGAAAATGGCTCTTTCCCGGAGGAAAGATAGAAAGTGAGGATGCGGATATGGTTCAGGCGGCGATACGAGAGATTCAGGAAGAGGCAGGATTTGGCGTGAAGGATATTGAATATCTTGGTTTTTTAGGATATTTTCACCCTACAGCAGGGAATGGAAATATTCCGTTATTAGTATTTCGTACGAAGAAAAAGAATGCAAAACCATCGGGTGATACCGGGCACGAATTAAAATGGCAGAGTGTAGATGAGGTTCCTCAAGAATACGGACATGATGCGTTTATAGAGATGTTTCGAGGTGTGAGGGATGCAGTGAGGGAGAGAAAGATCTTTCCAAGCTCAATCTCGGTCTTCACGACGCGCGTGGACACTGTGTGCGGTGCGACATATGTTGTGCTTGCGCCGGAGCATCCACTGGTACAAAAAAATATTCTCGGCATCGAAAATTATACTGAGGTAAGTGCATACATAGACACCGCAAAAAATAAAAGCGATCTCGAGCGCACTACAGAGGCAAAAGGAAAGACAGGTGTGCGACTTAATGGAGTGAGGGCAGTGAACCCCGCAACGGGACGCGCTGTTCCTGTGTTTGTCGCTGACTATGTGCTTGGTGGGTATGGAACGGGAGCGGTGATGGCGGTCCCCGCGCATGATGAGCGTGATTTTGCATTTGCGAAAGCACACGGGCTGCCGGTCGAAGAAGTGATTGCGCAGAACATCACTTCTTCGAAAAATACACCCACAGATTTAGTACAAGCCTTCACCGATGACGGCGTGCTTGTGCGCTCAGGGGAGTTCAATGGTATGACATCGCACGAGGCGCGCATTGCTATCACCAAAGCTGTGAGTGGGCGTAGCATGGTGAAATACAAATTGCATGATTGGATATTTTCACGTCAGCGGTATTGGGGCGAGCCGATTCCACTCGTGTTTTGTGAGCACTGTAAGAATCAGGCGAGTGATTCGAAATTACGGACACTAACAAAGGGAGAATTGCTGAATCCGGGTTGGATCGCGCTGAAAGAAAAGGATATGCCACTTGAACTGCCGAACGTGAAAAGCTATGAGCCATCAGGAACCGGTGAGTCGCCACTCGCAAAAATAGAAAAGTGGGTGAAAACAAAATGCCCGCGATGCGGGGGATCGGCACGACGCGAGACCAACACCATGCCTCAATGGGCGGGATCATGCTGGTACTATTTACGGTTTATCGACCCGCATAACACAAAAGCGCTCGTCGATAAAAAGAAGGAGAAATATTGGATGCCGGTCGACGTGTATGTTGGCGGCGCGGAGCACGCGGTACTACATCTTTTGTATGCACGGTTTTGGCATAAGTTTTTATATGACATCGGCGTTGTTTCGCAAAAGGAGCCATTTCATAAGCTTATCAACCAAGGACTTATTTTAGGGCCTGATAAGCAAAAGATGTCTAAATCACGTGGGAATGTGGTAAATCCTCTTGTCATTGTTGCTCAACTTGGAGCGGATGTATTGCGGATGTATGAGATGTTCATGGGGCCACTTGAAGACGCGAAGCCATGGGATACAAGTGGTATCGCCGGCATCCGAAGGTTTTTAGAGCGGACAATGAAAATTGTACATAAGTCCGTGGGTGCTGTGCGAGAAAAACCCCCCATAACCGCGGAAAAATACAGTGAAGTTCTCTTGCATAAAACTATTAAAAAAGTAACAGAAGATATTGAAAATTTCCGCTTTAATACTGCGATAAGTGCAATGATGATATTGCTCAATGAATTAGAAAAGCAACCACCATTACCAATCTCTGTATGTCGTGCATTGGTGCTATTGCTCGCACCATTCGCGCCGCACCTTACCGAAGAGATGTGGGAGATGCTTGGTGGAAAAGGATCGGTGCATGCACAAAAGTGGCCTACACATGATAAGCAGTTAATACAAGAAGATGAGTTTGATTTAGTGGTTCAAGTAAACGGCAAAGTACGCGACGTGCTCCGGCTCCCCAAAGGCATTACAGAAAGTGATGCCCTTCACCATGCGACTGACAGCGAAAAAGTGAAAAAATTTATTGCAGGACAAGAGATTAAGAAAAAAATATTTATCCAAGACAGACTTATTAATATCATTATCTAGAACATGTTTAAGAAAAACACGCTTATCCGAACAATTTATTTATATACATTCTCATTGGTTGGTCTGGTACTTGTGGTAATCGGGGGAGTGCGCTTTGTGGATATGGGGCTTAAGGCATGGGTGTTCACACGAGCGGACGAAGAACAGCGTATGTGGCAAAAACAGCCACCGATGCCGATGGTAGCAGAGAAGCGCATCGAGGGCGCGGTACAAAGCACCACGAGCAAAGAAGTTGTTTTTACTGATGAAGAAAAAACAGCGATGCAGGAATGGCTCGCATCGTATGCTAATTGGAAAACACAGCAGGAGAAGTTTGACCCGATCACCTCGCAGCGACAAAGGGAGGCGGCAGGGGCGCTTTCATTTATCCTCGTTGGGTTGCCGCTATACTTTTACCATTGGCGCGTTATTAAGCGCGAGAAGAGCGAGGAAGCGAATGGGGGAGAAGAGTTGGGTACCAGTAATCGGGGGTGAGTAATTTTTTAAAAAAAGTTTTTGTTGTAATGAAAAGAGCAGCCCATTTTGGGCTGCTCTTTTGTTGTGTTCATTTACGGCTTAAGATAAAAACCTACCTCAAAGACTGAGTGAGGTAGGCACTTTTTGCATGCGCGATACTCGTCTTCAGATGAGAGGAGGATTGTGATACGGAAGCGCGCGGATGAATCCGTACCGAATGGTCCTTCCTTGTCTGGAGTTGCAACGGTAAGTGTGCGGCATACTTTTGTTCGGCCAGCGGCAGGGCAAGCATTGTAAATGGGTGTTACTCGCTCTTCTCGCAGGAGTGATTCGACAAAAAGCGCAGCTTTGTTTCGTGGCGTGAGGATTGGATCATACGGTACACAGGTAAGCGTACAGATGAGTTTTTCACCAAGCGTATCAGGTGTGAGTGGGATGCGGTGCTGATGTGCAGTCTGTTCATCTACTGTGAGGATCCCTTTTTCTTCCCCACTATTGGTGTGATTGGTTTTGTTCTCGAGCGTGATGAGAAAAAGGCCCTTGGGCAGCAAGGCGCGTGCCTCCGTTATCATCAACTCTCTTGTGAAGACAAGACTCTCTTCTTCCTGCTGTTTCCCTCTAAGCTTTTTCTTCCTCACTTTGCTTCCTCCTTTTATTTTGTTTGGAATGTGCGGTTATTATCTGGTGCCCGGGGAGAGAGTCGAACTCTCATGCCTTGCGGCACACGATTTTGAGTCGTGCGTGTCTGCCATTCCACCACCCGGGCGTTTAGGGTGCGGGATGCGAACCAAATCGATTGAGCGGAATCAATTTTGGTCGTCTTCGAGGCGCGATGAGCGCAGCGTAGCAGTAGCTACATAAGCGAAATCGCAACGAGGAAGACGGTTAAAATTGACCCGCCCCGAGGGGAAGCTAACAAACCAATCACCTTCTTTGTCGCTCCTCCTTGAAGTGCCACGACTGCGCTATCGCTCCGCTGGACTGCTGTTTGTATCCAATCTCCGCCAGCTGGCTGATCTTGGACAAACAGGGAGCCTACAGCACTCCTTTGTCGTCGCTTCGCGAATCTGATTGGCTTGTTAGCTTCTCAACTCGATTTGGTTCGCATCCCGCACCCTTAATATTTTCAACTAAAACTCCAGAAAAACTTCCTTTTAGATTACTGATTTGTGCGCGTGTTGTCAACGCATGCTCGTTCACGGTATAGTAGTAGGAGCATGGCACTCACGATTGCATTCTGCAACCAAAAAGGAGGGGTGGGGAAGACTACGACAGCCGTAAATACGGGGGCGTATCTTGCGTCGCTTGGGCAGAAGGTTCTTATGATTGACCTTGACCCACAGGCAAACGCAACCTCAGGACTTGGTTTCCCGCATGGGCATGCTACAATGAACTTATACCACTGCCTTGTGGAGGGGTTTAGTCCGAGAGAGGCAATTCTTCATACTAAGATTGCAAATCTCGATATCCTTCCTTCATCGATTGACCTTGCGGGTGCGGCGGTAGAGCTTATCAGCGCGAGTTCCCGTGAATTCAAATTGTTTGAAGTGGTGCAAGCAATCGCAATGGATTACGATTTTGTACTCATCGACTGTCCTCCGTCTGTTGGCATTCTTACAATCAATGGATTGGTGGCAGCACAAAAGGTGATTATTCCGGTGCAATGTGAGTATTATGCACTTGAAGGGCTTTCACAATTATTACGCACGATCGATCTGGTGCGAGAGCATATCAGCCCTACAATATCTGTTATGGGTGCGGTGCTTACGATGTATGATAAGCGCAATAAGCTTTCTCAAGAGGTGGCTAACGAGGTGCGAAAGAATTTTCCGGCTCATGTGTTTGAATCGGTGATTCCGCGCTCTGTGTCACTTGCAGAGGCGCCAAGCTACGGTAAGACAATTATGGAGTACAAATGGTTGTCGCAGGGCGGGCTTGCATACAAGAATTTTGCAAAAGAGATTTTAGCGTTTAAACAATAATTATTTTTCATATGGCACTCGGGAGAGGACTTTCTTCACTTATTCAACCAAAACAACCTGCTGCACCTGGCACAGAAGGAGAAAAAATGATTCCCGCAGCAACCTCAGAACATCGAGACACTGTATTTTATCTCCCCGTAAGTCAGATTCAGCCGAACCCACTACAACCGCGTAAAAGCTTTAGCGAAGAGGCGCTTCAAGAGCTCGCCACATCGATAAAAGAAAGCGGCGTATTACAGCCAATTATTGTTTCGCGCATAAAAAATGAGGGAAGTGTGCCGCGTTTTCAAATTCTTACCGGTGAGCGAAGATGGCGCGCATCAAAACTCGCAGGGATGAAGGAGATCCCCGCGCTCATGCGAGACCTTCCGACCGATCAGGAAAATTTACGCCTTGCAGTCCTTGAAAATATCCAGCGCGAAAATCTGAATCCGATTGAGCTCGCACAGGCATACCAACGGCTCGTGGATGAGTACGGTATGGAGCAGGAGAATATTGGCAAGAAGATCGGTAAGAGTAGGCAATCGGTAGGGAATACCATGCGACTCCTTACACTTCCACAGCCAATACAGGAAGATGTTAGAAATGGGGTGCTTTCAGAGAATCACGCGCGCGCTATCCTTGCGCTCCCATCTGATGAATTGCGGTTGAAGCTGTGGAAGGAGGTCAAAGACTTGAAGCTCTCGGCGCGGCACGCAGAGGTTGCGGCGCGGAAATACAAAGGTACGCCCAGTAAGTCGGCGCAGACACTTGATGCGCTCACAAAAGACATGATGGTAAAGCTTGAGGCGTGTTTAGGAACAAAGGTGACTATTGAGCCGGGCAAACACGTGAGCGATGGCGGCAAGATCGTCATTAAATATTTTTCAAACGAGGATTTACGCGCGATCGTAAGAAAGATTGCGAACGAATAGACCTATTTATTTTTCTCCAGTGACGCCCTGATTTTGCTTTTAGCGTAATTTGTTTTGACGAACGAAAGCCATGACCGAGATGGTTTTTTGTTTTTTTGTATGAGGATCTCGCATTTGTCACCATTTTTTAAGTGGTGTTCGAGTGATGTCATTTTATCATTCACTTTCGCGCCGCCACAGTGATTACCGATTTCAGAATGCACGAGATAGGCAAAATCAACGGGAGTTGCCCCTTCTGGAAGGTCAATGACATCGCCGGTAGGTGTGAAAACAAATATCCTATTTTTAAATACATCGATTTTCAGACTTTCTAAGAATTCTTTTGTTCCCTTCGATTCTTTTTGCCACTCCCTGATTTGTGCGATCCACTTCAAACTTTTACTTACCTGGCCACCAACCTTCGGTTTTCCTTGGTGTTCGTAAATCCAATGTGCCGCGATACCATGCTCGGCTTCGTCGTGCATTTTTTCCGTGCGTATCTGGAACTCGGTGATCTCCCCATTGATACAAAATACCGTGGTATGAATACTCTGATAGCCGTTTGGCTTCGGGAGCGCAATATAGTCTTTTATTTTTCCTGGCAGTGGGCGCCATAATTTATGGACGATCCCAAGCACCGCATAACAGTCTGCGATATCTTTTACGATGACACGGAGTGCCACGATATCATAAATTTCATCCAGATTATTGTTGTGCCGCTGGAGCTTTCGATACAGACTGAATACATGTTTCACGCGTGCATCTATGGCAGACACAGTGATGCTAGCCTTTTTCAATTCCTCCCCGAGTTTGTATTTTACTTTTGCGAGATAGACTTCTTTGTGTTCGCGTCGCTCTTTTATTTTATCAATGAGCGCATCATATTCAACAGGATGCGAGAATGGAAAGGAGAGATCCTCTAATTCCCCTCGGAGCTTTCCCATTCCGAGGCGCCCAGCAAGAGGCGCATAAATTTCAAGCGTTTCATCAGCAATTCTTTTTTGTTTGTGTTGCGGCACCGCACTGAGCGTTTGCATATTGTGGAGTCGATCAGCAAGGCGGATGAGAACAACGCGGACATCTTGCGCAATGGATAAAAACATTTTGCGCATATTCTCAAGATAGCGCTCTTCGCCGTGCGCATGGAGCTTTCCGAGCTTTGTAACGCCCTCAACGAGGAATGCAACATCTTTGCCGAATTCTTTCACGATTGATTTTTCACACGCCTTTTTTTCTTCCTCTGGCGCTGATTCGCACACATCATGAAGCAGTCCCGCAATAATAGTATTTGTATCCAACCGCATCTCGGCTAGGGTTTTGGCGACAGCATACGGGTGTATGAAATATGGCTCGCCGGAATAGCGAAGCTCATTCTCATGCTTTTCTTGTGCAAAAGCGAACGCCCTTTCAATGAGCGCGACCTCATCAGCGCTTCTACTTTTCAGTTTTTCGATGATGTCCTTCGCTTCCATAATGATGAAAAGCAATGATTATTATTCTTCGTTCGCGGCAGGCTCCTCCTCTTCTGGTTCTGTGGGTGCGGGTTCTTCCTTTTTCTTGTTCAGTGGATTTTCCCATGAGGCATAGGCACACTCTGGATACCGCGAGCATCCCCAGAACGTTCTTTTTTTCTTCGTTCTTTTTTCGACAACATCTCCTTCATTGCAGAGAGGGCAGCGCAGACCAATTGTTTTACGAATCGTTTTGGTATTTTTGCATTCAGGGAATTTTGAGCACGCAAGAAACTTGCCAAATCTTCCCATTTTGATGACCATCGGGCCGCCACATTTTTCGCACAGCTCATCTGTTTTTTCCTCCATCACTTCTTTTTCCACCTCATCATATTTCTCCATAAGATTCTTATGAAATGGCTCATAAAATTCGCGAATTGTTTTTTGCCACACCGTTTTTCCTTCCGCAACACTATCGAGATCTTCTTCCATTTTCGCGGTGAATGCAATATCTACGATCTGGGGGAAGTGCTTCACAAGCATAGTATTCACCTTGATACCCATTTCTGTTGGAGCAAGGCGACGATCTTTATTCTTCTCGACATAGCCGCGCGCTTGAATGGTGCTGATAGTGGGAGCATAGGTTGATGGCCTCCCGATGCCGTGCTCCTCGAGTGCTTTTACCAGCGACGCCTCAGAATAGCGTGGAGGTGGTTGGGTGGTATGTGCCTCTGCGTTCACTGCGGTTGCATCAACCGCATCGTGTTCCGCCATAGGGGGAAGAACAGTGTCTTCGAATTTCATTGGGTACGCTTCGAGAAATCCGGAGAATTTTTTCGTGACGCCATTTGCGCGGAATATATACGAGCGTGCATCAGTTGTTTCTGATGCCACGATGTCGATAGCGGTAGTATCGAAGATCGCTTGTTCCATTTGTGATGCGATAAACCGGCGCCAGATAAGATTGTAGAGCTTCCATTGTGGAGGAGAGAGATGGTCTTTCATGCCATCGGGATGTCGCTGTGGGTTGGTAGGGCGTATTGCTTCGTGTGCTTCTTGTGCGAGCTTTGATTTTGTTTTAAATTTCCTTACTTCTGCGGGGGTAAAAGAAGCGCCAAATGTTTGCGTGATAACGTTCCGCGCTTCCGTGATGGCATTTTCAGAACAAAAGACCGAATCGGTACGCATATATGTGATAAGACCAATACTTCCCTCGCTCGGGAGCTCAATGCCCTCGTATAATTGCTGTGCGGTCATCATCGTTTGTTTTGCAGAAAAGCGTATCTTTTTTCCTGCCTCCTGCTGGAGGGTGCTCGTGGTAAATGGAGCTGGAGGGGTTTTCTTAAATTCTTTTTTTGCCACATGAGAAACCTGCCACGCGGCATGCTCAAGTGCGCGCACTAATGCGTCTGCTTCCTCCGTGTCTTTAATATCAAATTTTTCCAGCTTTTTTCCGTCGATAGAAATAAGAGAAGCAGGG
>JANLHQ010000008.1 GCA_024654415.1 Candidatus Azambacteria bacterium
GGTTTTTTTGTGATTGAGGATCATTATCGCTTCTTCCTTTTTGCGCCCCTTCGCCTCTTTGTGTTCTTTGATAAGAATTTCCGTGTCGATCAAAGAATACGTGTTTCCCTCGATCTGTGATGATTTCCAGCTTAGCTCGATCGTGAGCCGTTCGATCTCCTTTTTTAATGCCGTTCCCGTTAGTTTTTTTATCCGAGAGAGATATGTTTTATTTATGCGTCGCAATTCAAGTAATTCGTCATCGGTAAAGACCCCTTTTCGCAGTTCTTCAAAAACACTCGAGTTAAATTTCCTGAAAGTGATCTGTCGTTCGTCCGGTCCTTTTTTAAAATAATCTTCCGCATCTATATATCGAAGAAGTGTGCTTCCCCCAGCTTCTTTGTAGTAAACACCTCTCCCCTTACCGATCTTTTCGATCAGCTTATTTTCCAAAAGAACATCGATATCTCTCACGATGGTAACCCGCGAGATATCGCCGAATCGTTCTTTCACATATTCTCTTATTTCTTTATTGCCGGCTTGCTCGCTCTTTCGTATGAACTCAAGAATATGCGCCTGCCGCTTGCTTAACGTATCCATTTTAATTGTATCATTATTTTGTGCTAATTGTATCATTTTGCAACAATAAATGCAACACTTTCCCTGTTGAGATATTCCGTTAAATACATTGGATTACGAAACCCCACAGCTAAGTGCGGTATCGTTAATTATCGAGGTTCAACCTCGATAATATGTAATCCAATGGAAATAAGGCTCCCGACCTCTTTATCTTATATTACGGGGAATCAAACTCCCCGTAATTGACATATTACGGGGAGTTTGTATACTTATGGTACATGAGAATTCCAAGACTATATGCTGACATAGAAAGCCGTCTCCATCCAAATAAGGTTTTGGTTATCTTTGGTCCGCGCCGTGTTGGCAAAACAACACTCGTCACCGATTTTCTTTCAACATATAAAGGTAAATACCGCATGGAATCCGGTGACGATATTCGCGCGCGGGAAATCCTTGGATCAGAAGACCTTTCCCTGCTAAAGAAATACGCGGCGGGGTACGATCTCATCGTAATTGATGAAGCACAGCGCATACCAAAAATCGGATGGGGGCTAAAACTGCTTGTTGATCATATTCCGGGGATTCGTATTATTACTACCGGCTCATCTTCGTTTGAGCTTGCCGGGCAAATAGGCGAGCCCCTCACCGGTCGCAAAAACACAATAACCCTCTTCCCTATTTCCCAACTTGAGCTACTCCCCTACCATAACGGAAACCGTCACGACCTCTCTATGGAAATTACCGAACGTCTTGTATTTGGCAGCTATCCGGAAATCGTCTCTGCTAAAAACGCGGGTGAAAAAAAAGATTTTCTCGGGGAGATTGTCGGTTCATATTTACTCAAAGACATACTGGAGCTTGACCGCATTCGTAATACGAAAATATTAAGCGACCTCATACGGCTTGTCGCGCTGCAAGTCGGGAGCGAGGTATCCTTGAGTGAGCTCGCGACGACACTGGGCATAGACAGAAAGACGGTGGCGCGATATCTTGACCTCCTCGAGAAATCGTTCATCCTTTACAACCTTCGTGGCTATAGTCGCAATCTTCGCAAAGAAGTGACAAAGAAAAGTAAGTATTATTTCTACGACACCGGTATCCGCAATGCGATTATTTCAAACTTCAATGATCTTTCTCATCGTGATGACGTGGGGGCGCTATGGGAAAACTTTATGGTAATTGAACGGCTTAAAACACGTTCGTATAAAAACATACCTGCAAACGACCACTTCTGGCGCACATGGGACCAAGAGGAGATTGATTTTGTCGAAGAACGCGAGGGGAAACTTTTTGGTTATGAATTTAAGTGGGGAAAACAAAAAACAAAAGAACCAAAATGCTGGCGTGAAACATACCCGGGGGCAAGCTACGAGATCATCACTCCAGAAAACTATCTTGAAATACTCGTATAATCGGTCATTCAACCTTCCTTGCGGAAACAGACGCAACAATACTATTTTCGACGTAACCACTCTATCGTATCATTGTTTTTTCCCACGATGCGCGGTAAGCGGCTAAATATGCTTCTTTTGTCAGTTGTTCCGGCAATGATGCGTGCAATACCGCCTTTTTTTCTATTACAGAGCTCATAACATCAGCAAGCGCTTGAGCGTCACCTATTGGCACTATAAGCCCGTTTCCACCGTGCTTGATAGCTTCCCCTGCTATACCAACATCGGTCATGATCACAGGGCATCCAGCCGCTTCCGCTTCTATTACTGTTCTCCCGTATCCCTCATAATCGGACGTGAGCACAAATACGTCTGCTGTTTTATAATATGACGCGAGGTCGTCGGTCCACGATTCAAAAATAACATTAGAAAGTGGCGAGTGGCGAGTAGCGAGTAGTTTTAATTTCGCCTCTTCTGGACCAGAACCAACGATGATCAAACCTGCTTTAGGATGTTTTTTTACGGTCTCTGCCATCGCCGCGAGCGCCATCGGAATATTTTTTTCTTTTGTGAATCGCGAAGCCATAAGCGCGACAAAATCGAATTGCGGATATTTTGTGCGCAGATCTATTTTTACCGGAGCGTCTTTTATTTTTTGCACATCGACGAAAATAGGCAGCACCGCAATTCTTGAAGCATGAATCTTGAAACATGAAGCAATGAGAGATTTTTTGATACGCTCAGAAACTACCCTGATGCCGCTTGCACGCGGGATGAGAAACTTCGCGATAAAGACGCGTATACGATTAAGCAATGACTCACGCATGAAATACGGGCTGAAAAGATCGGTGTGAACTTGCAGTTGCAAAGACACATGATATCTTCGTGCAACCAACCAGCCCACGACACCTGTTTCGAAAGGATCTTGAACTGTTATCAATGAATCTTGAGGCTTGAAGCTTGAAGCTTGCATAATGCTCTTCGCGACGACGTATGCGTCATGAACATAAAACCATTTATTGCGCGAATGTGTAGGATATACCCATACATTTTCTGAAACGTGAATCTTGAAATGTGAATCTTTGAGGTCGCGCGTCGTGAACACGACGATATGCAATTCGTCTGCGAGCGCGCCGTACTCCGCCATCCGCTTTTGCACATCGGACCCTTCCCGCACTATTCCCGGATCCCGTGAAATCATTAAAACCTTCATATTTGTAATGCTGTGATCGTTTCTTGAATCATTCTTTCTATTGAAAACATTTCCGCTTTTTCTTTTGCGTTTTGCGCAAGCGTGTTCGCAAACACTGGGTCTTGGAAAATGCGTTGAAGTGCCCTCGTAAACGCCTCTATGTCATTATACGCCACCAACACGCCATCTTCTCCATTTTTAATCACTTCACCGTTACCACCTACCGCCGTGGTGACGATCGGCACCCCGATATCCATCGCTTCAAGTATCTGATGTGAAAACCCTTCGTATGCAGTATTAAGCGCAAATACGTTGGCCGCTCTCAGATACTTCCATACGTCTTCCTTCTTCGCTCTCCCTGTAAATATCACATGGTCGTCAACTTCGAGCTCCTGCGCGTGCTTTTCGAGTTCGCTTTTTTGCGGGCCATCGCCAACAATAACCAAGACAAGGTCGGGAGTCTCTGCGAGTATTGTTGGTATACTATCAATAAGCCCTGAGAAACCTTTCCATGGCACCAGTCGCCCGATCGATACCATCACTGTTCCGCTCACCCCGAGCATCTTTCGCGCCTCTTCTTTCGATTCAACAACATGTGACGCCTCACATGCGTTGTAGATAACATGTATTTTTCCGTGAAGCACACCCCACTGCATGATGATCGTTTTAAGATAGTAACTCGGTACGATTATGATGTCGGCATGCTGCGCAACAAATCGTTGTATTTTCCTGCGCACCTCCGTTACTCTGTCGCAGCGTGTATGTTGAAATTCTTCCATAGTTAGGAACTTCTTTTTTCCTGAATCTTGTTGGCAATATTGCTCCCATGCATAATCACCCACCACCTTCAGGACAAATCTTTTGCGCATTATTTTTGCGGCGCACAATGCTGGCAACCCCACACTTACCGGGTCCTGCGCAAATACGATGCCTGCCCGCACAGAAGCACGCACGGCCTTCACACAATACGCGATATGGCGGATCGCTTTGGGAAGATGGCGAACCGAACGAAAACTCAACACAGACACATCGATTCCGTGCCGAGGTAATTCATCTGCGAGCAGCTTGCTGTAGGTTGCCGGCCCGCCGATGTCGGGTGCGAACACGCCGGTTGCGATAAGGATCCTTTTTTTCATTTTTGTTTTCGTTCCGCAGCCCAACTCCCCGCTTTTAGGAGAGTATCGAATGTACCCGCATCAGACCAATATCCTTTGACATGAGAAAACGCGAGCTCGCCCCATTCGATGTACTTGTTTACCACATCGGTTATTTCGAGCTCGCCACGCTGTGACGGTTTTAATTCTTTGATGATGGAAAATATCCGCTTGTCAAAAAGATAAAATCCCGTTTGGGCGAAATTCGATTTCGGTTCTTTCGGCTTTTCTTCGATGCGGACGATCTTTTTTCCTGTATCGTCAAACACCGCGACGCCAAAACGGGAAGGGTCAGCAACTTCTTTGAGAAACACCATGCCTCCGCCCGTAAAATGTGTAACAGACTCGCAAAAATCGTCTTCAAAGATATTGTCGCCAAGCACCACCGCAACATCACTGCCATCGGCAAAATCCTCCGCATAGCGCAACGCATCCGCAATGCCGCCGTTGTTGGTGTCTTGCTGGGCATATGAAAGCGTCACGCCGTGCTCTTTGCCCGACCCCAGAAATTCCATAAAATCACCCGCGTGCTCTTTCCCGCACACGATCATAATCTCGTCGATCCCCGATGCCTTCAGCGTTTCAAGCGGATACAGCACCATCGGCTTGTTGTATACCGGCAATAAATGTTTATTCGTAATAAGGGTGAGCGGCCGCAACCGCGTGCCAAGCCCTCCCGCGACAATGACTCCTTTCATAATATTATTATGTTAAATACTTTTTCTTGCATTTCTTTGGCGATCAAGTCCCAATTATATTTCTCCTTCGCGAGCTTCCGTGCATTCGCAACAATGCGCGCGCGCAACGCGTCATCGGAAAGAAGCTGCTGTACTTTTTGAGCGATGCTTTTGGGGTCGCGTACATTACAAAAAAGACCCGTGGGTTCTTTTTCAGGATCTTTTTCAGGATCAAAAAGAAAATCGACGATACCGCCCACCGGTGTTGCGACCACAGGAATTCCCGCGGCCATCGCCTCTACAAATGAGCTTCCAAACCCCTCTGAAAGCGACGGGCGACAAAAGACATCGGAAACAGCAAGATATTTCGGGATCTCTTTTATATCAACGTGGCCAAAAAAACGAGCGCGAGCCCCAAGCCCGTATTTTTTTGCCACTAACCGCAACTGCTCCTCACATGGCCCCGTGCCGGGCATAAGGAGCTTGATATGCGTATCGAGATCACGGAGCGCCATAATAATATCGTCTATCGCGTTTTTTTCGACGAGCCGTGAAGTGGTGACAATACAGCGGTCGCCTTCCTTCAAGCCCAGCGATTTCCGCAATTCTTTCTGCTCGCTTTCACTAATATCCTTTCCAAACAACGCGATATCAACGCCATTAGGAATGACTTCTACTGGGCCACCATACCCCATTGCAAGCGCAAATTCTCCAAGGTACCGTGATATTGCCTGCACAAGCGTTGCTCTTTTAAATACAAGCCGATAGAGCGGCCATATCATTTTAATGCGCCATCGCTTTGTGATGTGCGCGATGGAATCGCCCTCCTGAAGCGTAAGCAAAAAAGGAATGCGGGAATACCACAGTTTAAATAATGCTGCGGGAATACCTGCGTATGACATCATCGCCCACAGCGCATCGTAGTGCCGTGTACGATGCAGGCGCACCGCTTTACTCAATGCAGAAAACGCGAAAAACACCTTTGTGAGGTATAGTGGAAACCGCATAAGATCACGCGCGGTGGGAGCCCATCGAGAATAGCCAACACGGTATACGGTGATATTCCCAACACGCTCAACACGCGGTAAATTTCGGTCAAACCGCAACGTGATCAGATCAAATTCTATATCATCGATTCTATCAGTGATCTGTCGCAGTGCAAGCTCCGCACCACCTGCAAAAGGCAGATAAGCGAGAGAAAAAATAAGCACCCGTTTTGCAGGCATAATCCTATTATGATACAACAAAAAATGCATACCGGTCAAAGAGGAGTTCCGTCTTTTTATTCTTTGGTGTATGATAAAAAGACATGAAAAAAATACTTTTTGTTATCACAAAATCAGAAATCGGCGGTGCGCAGAAATATGTACTCGATCTCGCGCGAGGAGCAAATGAAAACGGGTTTGAGGTTTCTGTTGCTAGTGAGCATAATGGCTACTTTTATGAAACGCTCACTGAAGCAGGCATTCCCTTTCACGAAATAAAAAGCGTACAGCGGGCAATCAATATATGGCAGGATGTAAAATTATTTTTTGAGCTGCTCTCCCTTATCCGCAAAGAAAAGCCGGACGTACTACACCTCAACAGCTCTAAGATCGGCGCAGTAGGCGGTATCGCGGGGAAACTTGCTCGTGTTCCTAAAATAATTTTTACCGCGCATGGATGGGCATTTAATGAGCATCGTTCTCCATTGCAAAAAAAGATAATTGTACTTCTTTCCAGATTTGCCGCATTATTTCAAGATACTATTATTTGTGTTTCGGAGTACGATAAAAACGGTGCGCTTGCGCATCACATTGCGCCACTCAAAAAGCTCGTTACCATCCATAATGGCATCGATAGTGCAGTTACAACAAAGAGGCTTCTTTCTCGCAAAGAAGCGCGAGAAAAGCTCGGTATTAAGGAGGATGCATTTATCGTTGGTACCATTGCGAATTTTTATAAAAACAAAGCGCTTGATGCGCTCGCGTTTGCCGCTATTTCAGCCGCGCACAGCGATGTTCATTTTGTTATCATTGGCGATGGCCCAGAGCGAGAAAAGACAGAGCGCCTTATCGAAAAATACCAGCTCACAGAACGCTTCACGCTTACTGGCGCGCTCCAAGATGCAAATATATATTTAAAAGCATTTGATATTTTTGTTCTCCCATCTAGAAAAGAAGGGCTTCCGTACGCACTCCTTGAAGCAATGGCGGCAAAACTTATATGTATCGCCTCAGATGTTGGTGGCATCCCTGAGGTCATTGAAAACGGGAAAAATGGCATCACGATCAAGCACATCACCCCTGGTAAGCTCTGGGAATCTATTGAGACCTGCTCAAAATCAAAAAAGCACTGCAGAGAACTCGCAGCACTTGGAGCAGAAACTATTCAAGAAAAATTCTCTCTTCAAGAAATGGTACGTGGAACACTCGGACTGTATCAATAAAAGAAAAAAGTTACCGTACGTTACACGTATCGCACTGCCCCTTAATAAGCACATCGATACTGCGCACACTCGCACCATGTGAAAGATGTTTTTTTACTTTTGGAAGAGGGAGTGCAAACCATAAATCTTGAACGCCGCCACACGCATCACACGCAAAGTGACTATGCGGAGAGACGTCACCATCAAAGCGCTGTTGCCCTTTTACCTCAAATAAAAGAGACTTTCCTTCCTGTGCGTATGCATCTAAGTTGCGATACACCGTCCCCAAACTTAATTGTGGCATTTTCTTTTTAAGCGCGAGATAGACCATTTCCGCCGTCGGATGCGTTTTAACACTGCGAAGATACGTAATAATCGCGGTTTTTTGTTTCGTGCTCCGTTGACTTGGTGTAGCTGTATTTTTCATAGTGATAACTATTATCAATAATATAACTGGCCTCACAAAAAGTCAACATGGTATCGTGCTGGCCTTAGGAATGATAAAATTTAATACCTAAACAGTATAATTGGACTAGCCTTATTAGAGGGTTTACTATGTCCCATATGCGTGTCAGAGTATATTATATACCTATATATGAACGAATCACCGTTAGCAATAAAATTAGCATTCATCACCGGCCTAAGGGAGGTCGTCTTGAAAGAAATTGGGTCCCACTCAAGCCTTCATATCAATAAAGAGAAGGGGGATTTTTTTTATTTGAATTTTGTACAAGACCTTACTGCGGTCAAGCGCCTAGGGAGTGTTTCTCGGGCATATATTGTACTGCAAAATCTGAAATACAATCCGTCTTTCATTTCTACCCATAAATCAATTCTGGGTGATCTTATAGAGCTAGTTATCAGTGAAAACAAGCATGCATTCAAGACGTTTAAAATAACATGCGCGGGCTCAACGTCTCCCGAGGTTCGCAGGATTGCAGAATACATACAAGAAACGTACAGACTGATCGAAAAGGAAGATGCGGACATGAAGATACATGTCGTAAAACTTGATGAAATATGGGAAATTGGCATTCAACTTACGCCACGCCCCCTGTCTTTTAGGGATTATAAAATAAAAAATATGAGCGGCGCGATGGATCCAACAATCGCGTATGCAGTAAATTCTTTGTGCGAATTAGAGAAAGCGCATTCCTATTTAAATATTTTTTCCGGGAGCGGAACGTTACTCATTGAGGCCGGACAACGGTATCCGAATCTAAAACAACTGATTGGCTTTGACAACAACAAAACACATATTTCTTTAGCAATGCAAAATATAAAAAAGGCGGGCTTAATAAAACAAATACAACTCAAGGAAAAAAATATATTTGATAGACCCGACCTTGGTAGGTTTGATGTGATTACGTCTGATTTACCGTTCGGGATGTCTCTATCAAAAGGTGAAGACATGGAACAGCTGTATCAGTGTTTTATCGAGTACTGCCAAGAAACATTAAATCGTGGAGGTAAGCTAGCCATCTACACGAGCGAACATGAAATTTTAAGAGCAATTATCCTGAAATCAAGGTTTAAGATTGTAAAAACATTGGATTTAAAACTTATAACGTCCGTAAATGCATACCTTCGCCCAAAGATCTTCGTATGCCGACTGAAACA
>JANLHQ010000078.1 GCA_024654415.1 Candidatus Azambacteria bacterium
CTTATAAAACATAAGTTGGCGCTTATACCCATACAGCTTCTTTTTTTCATAGACGCCTTCGCCCTCCCACTCATCAGCGGGGCTCCCTGTTTTAAAGTCGTGTACTTCGATCTCATGCGTATCTTCCATGAAAACCATTTTATCGAGTTTACCAGTGAGATGTGCGTCACCCACTAATACGCCCTGGTTTTTGAAATTCATTTCTATCATATCGGTTTGCTTCCACTGCTCTTTCTTTGATGTGTAGAATTGCGCAAGCGCAACATTACCTTTTTCCTTATACATCGTGAAGTCTTCTGGTGCGAGCCGCTCCTTTTCAAGCGCGGATGCAAACCATTCAATGAGTTGTTCGGCGGAGGGAAGAATCTTTTCATGCTTGAAATGCGCATAGAGAAGCTCCACTGCTTTATGCATCGCCAAGCCGTAGGAGCCGGAAGGGGATTTGGCATGGGGGAAGCGGAGGAGATTTTGCTCTAGGAACTTTTGAGGACCCCCTCCCGTGACATCAAGGAAATTGCTTATGTGCGTAACGCTCATTTGGTAATTCTCTACTAGTGTGCTGAGGAGTGCTTTTTCCTCCGCGCAAAACGGCGTGCGATTATAGTATTCCCAGTGCGTTGATAGTATTGTGGTTGGTTCTGGTAATTCATTGTCGGGAATATCCTCAGCGAGGAGTGCTGTGTGCACATGTTCCTTTATGTCACTGCCTTCTTCGGGTGTAAGAAAACGCAAGCGTACCGAATCTTTTCCATTCTCAGTTTTTTTGTATGACGTAAGGTATAGATTGCGCTTTGCGCGCGTAAGCGCGACGTAGAATAACCGAAGCTGGTCATCGATGGTATCTCCGGCGGGTGCAATAGGGAGGTTTACGGGGAATGGGAGCATAGATCCATGCGATGATCCTGCCCACACGCTGTCCTGGCAGCTCATAATAAAGACCGTGTCGAATTCTAACCCTTTCGCTTTGTGAGCACTTAAACAATGCACAGAGCGCTGTGCCGCCATGAATGAGCTTTGGTCGGTGATGGGGATGTTATTTTTCTCATGCATATCGACAAATATAACGAGATCGTCGATCTTAATGTAGCACCCGTGCTTGTATTCACGGAGCGCGTCCACAAAAACGCGAATGCTGGACAGGAACGTGAGATAGTCCGCTTTATGCTGTTCGAAATTTTTTGTGCTGAAATAAAAATCACGGAAGGGGCTTATGAAAGAGGGGTGCGCGCTCGGCTCATGAGAGCCGATGAGGGCATCAAGTATATATTCTGCCGGCTCGTGCTGTGCCCGCGCTGAAAGGTCAATAAAAAAGCCGGCGATATTTTTAAGACGCTCATCGGCGTGATGCGCCATTGCGGTAAGCCACAATGTTTTAGTATCTATCGTTGTGGAAAGCTCCCAGATCGTTTTCCGATCAAGCCCCCAAAAAGGAAAACTAAGAATCTCAGGAAGGTATTCGTCAGCTTCGTATTTATTTTTGCGCGCAAGCGAGCTGATAAAGCGCGCCATCTGAATAAGTTGATAAATATGTGGCTCGAGAAGCACATTGCGCTGACGTTCATATGCGACAGGAATGCTGAGCGCACTCAGATGGGGGAGCAGTGTTTGTAGGTCTTTATGTGTGCGTGCGATAATAGCAATATCATCGGGGTTTTTGCCGCCGTCTACTAGTTTCTTTACTTCTCCTGCTATCCAATGACATTCATGTACATAAGAAGGGAATGAGCGACTCACTATTTTTCCTTCGGGAGCTTCTTTTCCTGCCGCTATAAGATCCTTACACAGGCCATCAATAAGGCGCTCGAGCCGCTGTGTTCCTTTCAATATGATGTGGCGAGCAAGATCAAGAATATCTTGACGCGAGCGGTAGTTGTGTATAAGCGTGATGATTGTTGGATTCTTGAACCGCCCTCGAAACTCGAGAATATTGGAGATCTCCGCGCCCTGAAATTTATATACTGCTTGATCGTCATCTCCCACCACCATAACGTTTGGCTTCCCGTCGTGCGCCTCGTCATCAGTCAAAAATTCGAGGAGCCGCATCTGTGCATCGTTGGTGTCTTGGAATTCATCAATGAGCACATACCGATACTGTTCTTGAAGCTCAAACCGGAGTGTATTGTTGTGCTTAAGCGCGCGCAGGACATCAAGGAGCATATCGTTAAAATCATAGTAGCCACGCGCATGCATGCGTGTGATGTACTCCTGATACACTAAAGAAAGCGCCACCAGCTTATCGTGGTAGAGCGTGTTTTTAAATACACGCGCCCCGCCTTCGTCTTTTTTTACCCACTCTGTTTTCCACTCGGAGAGCGGTGCGGTTTTATCTTCCTCTTCGGCACGATTAATTGCGTCGGCAAGTGATCCTGCGATTACATGTCCGATCGATAGGTATCCATGTATGGGAACCTCCTGCGGGACCGATGCGCAAAATTCCGCGAAGGCGCGGAGTGCGGGAATCTGTTTCATGCTGAGACGCGCTTCAAATACTCCGATGCGTTCATTGATAGTTGTAAGCGCGATACTGTTCGATTGTATAATTGCTCTAAATTCATCGGGAGTAATTCCTGCCTTTTTCAGTTGCTCGATTGCGCGCTGTGCTGAGGCAAGATAGGTAAATCCTTGTTCAGGATGCTCTTTTCGGAGTGGGTTGTCGTGCGAGAGCTCTTTAAATATTGTTTCAAGAATCTCGATCTGTGTGAGTTCGTCAGCCGGGGAGAAAGAAGCTCCCTCGTAAAAATACTCTGGATAGCGGCTAATGATATCCGCACTAAAGCCATGAAAGGTATTGATGACAACGCGGTACGCATCGCGGCCAATAAGCCCCGCAAGCCGCGTGCGCATATTTACCGCCGCTGAGTCCGTGAAGGTAAGGCATAGTACGCCTGAAGGGGGTGTGTCTGTCTTTTTAAGTATGTTTGCCACCCGCAAGCTCAGTATTTCTGTTTTGCCGCTTCCCGGGCCAGCGATAACAAGTACTGGTCCATCGATTGCTTCGACGGCCTGTCTTTGTTGATCATTCAATTTTTTAAATCGCTCTTCGAATTGAGACATAGAGTAATTAGATGTAAGCCAGCGTCACCCGTAGTTCTTTCTTTAATCCGTTCACGCCCTTTTTATAAGTACTAATGAAGGGCTGCGCTTCCGTTAAGATAAAAGAAAGAACTACGGGTGACGCTGGCACTTATAGAGCAGTGTATAAGTAAATGTTCGCATAAAGCCAGAACCCATTTCACTACTAATTCCTAGCCGCGTTCTTAGTGATTTTCTTCTCGCGCGAGGCGCAACGAGGAAATGGTAATTTTATACTACCATAACGAGGAGCAACGAAGCGAGAGGAGAAAATAGCAAGAACCCTTCGGGATACGAGCCATGCTGCGCCGGATACCGCGTCGCCTCTCCTTGAAGTAGTAAAACTACTCCTGCGTCGTCGCTTCTCGTCCCGACACAGCATGGCTCATATCGCGGCTGGAAAGAGTATTGAATTGGGTTCTCAGCTTGTCTATTCGTGCTGTATCTGCTACGGTTTGGTATACTTACTATATCGTAATACAAGTAACTACTACATATGCTTATTGATGACGTCACTATTAGAATAAAGGCGGGGGACGGCGGGAGGGGGTCCGTGTCGTTTAATAAAAACCTCATGGCACTTGGGCCTGCTGGCGGCGATGGCGGCGATGGCGGAAGTGTATATTTCGAGGGAATTTCTGACCTTAATGCCCTTGCGCAGTTTAGGCACAAGAAAGTGTTTTTTATGAAACACGGGGAGTATGGAAGGGGGCAGTTTAAAGATGGCGCTGATGGCGAGGATCTTATTCTTAAAGTACCCGTGGGGACGGTAATTCATATAGTAGAGACGGGGGAGTCGCAAGAGATCATGCATACGAAAGATCGAGTCCTGGCGGCGAAGGGAGGTCTTGGCGGAAGAGGGAACTTTAAATTCAGATCACCAACCAATACAAGTCCGACTCAATTTCAAGTAGGTACGCCGGGCGAGGCATTCACTATCCGACTCGAGCTTAAACTTATTGCGGATGTTGGGCTTGTGGGTATGCCAAATGCAGGAAAATCAAGTCTGTTAAATGAGCTTACGGGTGCGCGAAGTAAGGTGGCAAATTACCCCTTCACAACGCTGGAGCCGAGTCTAGGGGCATATTATGAGCTTATTTTAGCTGATATTCCTGGGCTTATTGAGGGCGCATCACACGGGAAGGGACTTGGGATAAAATTTCTCAAGCATATTGAACGGACTAAGACCATTTTTCATCTTATTTCCGCAGAATCTGAAGATCTCGTGAGAGATTATAAGATCATCAGAAAAGAGCTTGAGACATATAGTAAGGAGCTCGCTAAAAAGCCCGAGTATGTTTTCTTGAGTAAGAGCGACATGATTCCTCCTAAAGAGATGAAAGCAAAAATCGCGGCAGTGAAAAAGCTTAACAAAGATGCTATTGCAATCTCAATTCATGATGAAGATGCGCTAGAGAAGGTGAAAGGTATTCTCAATAAAATAAAAGCGGAGAAATAGACATGAGGGAAATCCTTGGTTTTATTTCGCATAGGAAAATAGCATCGGTAGCAGTCCTCGCGTGTTTAATTGTTGCATTTTGGTTTCTTACGCCCCTACGAGATGTTTTTTATGACGCGGTCTCTCTTGCTGATGCGTACGTAGCACAGCATCAAGCAAGGGGGATTCTCGTGTTCATAGGGCTTGCCACTATATCAGCAATGCTTTCTCCGTTCAGTAGTGTGCCGCTCATTCCTATTGCAATCATACTCTGGGGAAATGTATGGACAATTATATTCTTAGTGGTTGGGTGGCTCATTGGCCATGCCATCACCTATGCGATAGGGTATTATGCGGGGCACCCCGTTGCAAAAAGATTTACCGGGTTTGAGAAAATAGAGCATTATTCGAAAAAATTCTCGGCGAAATCAGAATTTCTTTTAGTATTACTATTTCGCCTTGCGATGCCGGCAGAGATACCTGGGTATGTGCTTGGCACAGTGCGATATAACTTTGTAAAATATTTCATCGCAACGCTTATCGCGGAGTTTCCATTTGCGATTATAACGGTCTATGCAAGCGCAGCGCTTATTGATAGGAAGCCAGTGATCATGGTGAGTGCTATTGTGGGTGGAATCATCTTTCTCGCAGTCGCATGGTATTTTTTCAAGAAGCAAATTCAGCACAAGACTGTTGACGCCGCACAATCCCCGTGGTAACATATAAGCGTACATTTCCTACTTGTAGGATTATCTACGTATATGAAAAATACTCAAAGTAAAAAAAAGCATTTCTTCGGGACTGCGACTATCGGTGAAAAGGGGCAGGTAGTAGTGCCTGCGGAAGCGCGTACAGCAATGAAACTTAAGAAGGGGGATAAGCTTCTGGTGTTTGGTGTTGGAGATGATACGGTAACACTCACAAAGCTCGCACGCCTTGAGAAATTCGCATCGCATCTTGAAGGACGGCTTACCACAATACGACGCATTATTAAAAAAACAGAGCCAAAAAAGAGTTAGAAGAAGAGAGAGTAAATAATCTTCACAATGGGGTCGGCATCGGGCCCATATACGATGGCCGCGCCAAGAGCGCCAGTGATAGTGATGGCAGTAAGGCCGATAAGCGCAAGCATAACCTGTATCCAGCGCTTTGCGATAATGTCAGCGATATACCCGAGAAAAGAGAGTGGGCGTAGCCGCCCTTCAAATATGTGATGATGCTGAGAGATCCAGCGAATGAAGTGGGAATAGGCGAGTGTGCCGAAGATAAATGTTGATATCACGGCAAAAGAGGAGTGTACCTCGATGAGTCCTTTGAGCGACTTGTCTTCCAAGAGTTTTTCTGCAAGTTCTCCTGTGCCTGAGGCAATAACTGCTCCTAGTGCCCCCACTACCACGAGAATGGTTTTTATTGCATTCCAAGGTGCCTGAGGATACCACCGTGTAAGCGGGAGTATTTCAAGTATGGCATATAAGACCAAAAGACCAATAGGAAAATGTACAAAAAGGGGATGAATATTCATAAGGAATATTGTATCATTTTCACGTTTTTTTCTCAAGACGAAGCAATATAAAGCTGGTATACTAAAAGTAATATGATTTCCCCCCAATTCAAACGAGTATTAGAAAAACTTCATACATATAAAGAGGCGGGAGTTGAAGAAGAGCATGATAACCCACTTATCTCGGTAAACCCCTTTACGAAGCGTGTGGGTGCTTTTTATGAAAAGGTACGATATCTCGTCGATTATAAAGAAGATCATGCAATCAAGCAAAGTGCAATTGGGCGTGTCCTCAAGCGAAAAATACTACATGGACAACGTGAGGACATCGGCCGTTCACTATTACAGGAATTGGTAAGTGGGGGATATTTGCCAAACGGTAATGTATCCGAGGATACTGCTGAGAAAATTCAGACAATTGCAACGAAGTATCTATTTTTGCAGGGACAAGGAGTATTGTCATATTCGCGAGCGATAAGCTCGGCGGCTAATGAGATAGAGCGGTTTTTATACCCTCAATTACTCACCGACCTTATGGCGGAGTGTTTTTATGAGACGATCGTTGGGCATATTAAGTATGCGGGAGAGATTGATAATGCGCATTTACAAATTCAAACATATATTGGGTGTAGAAGGAGTCTCTTGGATGATGATCAAGATGTTTTATTTTATGCGCTCCTTATAAAATATTTCCCTGACCTAGCGCGGTGCGGGAGCTCAGAGCAAGAGCTTATACGCTTTCTTCCGAGCTTATCGCAAACCGCTCAGTTGATTGAGCAGGAGCTCGATGATCATCTCGGGTGGCGCATTTCTTATAAATTAAGGAATTATGCAATATATTTTTTGATGGCGCAGGAGATTATCAAGCGATACGGAGTCATGGCTGAGGCGACACTTGCTGACCCATCTCGATTAAAAGAGCAAATCGAAGACCTGCTGAATGATAAATACGAACAGCAAAAAGACATCGTACGTAAAAGCGGTACGCGCATGATTGCCTATATTCTTTTCACGAAGATTATTTTGGCGTTTGTATTTGAGTTGCCGTATGAAAAATTTGTATTGCAGTCCATTAATTATTTTGCGCTCGGCACAAATATTGTTTTTCACCCCTTTCTCTTATTTATGATGGTAAAATTCGTGCGTTTGCCGGGTGAGGAGAACAAAAACCAAATTATCTCCGGGACCATAAGCGTGGTAGGCGATGAAAACATCAGAGCCATCCATATTGCACCAAAAAGTGATAGCAGTGTGTTAAAAACAACATTTGGGCTCTTTTATCTCTCGTTATTTGTGATAAGCTTCGGGATTATTTTGGGGGTATTAAAGGCCCTCCAATTCAATATCGTTAGCGTCTTGCTCTTCCTTTTCTTTTTAACTCTGGTAAGCTACTTTGGTATTAGAATACGGCATAAAGCAAAGAAGTGGAGCGTCGCCCCAGAGGAAGAGGGCGCGCTTGGATTAGTTTGGCATTTCTTGACAATTCCTATTATACGTGCGGGCGGATGGCTGAGTAAAAAATTCTCCTCCATTAATCTTTTCGTACTTATCATGGATTTTATCATTGAGACCCCGTTCAAGTACGTGCTCGGGGTTTTCGATTCCTTTATCGTGTATTTGAAGGAGAAACGAGAGGACATGCATTAATTTTTTAATCTATAGATATGCAACAACATAAAGAGGAAAAGAGTGGGAGCTTTCACGGACTTGGTATTGCTCCTGCGCTGCTCGAATTATTAACCAAGTCTAATTTTAAGGCGCCAACACCTATTCAGGAGCAGGCAATTCCTATTGCAATAGAAGGAAAGGATGTGGTGGGTATTGCACAAACGGGGACCGGTAAAACGCTTGCGTTTGGTATTCCAATGATACAACGTCTCATGCAGGTAAAAGGGCAGGGGCTTGTGGTTTTGCCGACGCGCGAGCTCGCACTGCAAGTTGATGAAGCAATACGGAAGATCGGGCAGGGGTTCGGTATTCGTACTGCGGTATTAATTGGTGGAACATCGCTGTGGCCACAAAAACAGGCGCTCGCGCGAGGTCCTCATATTATTATCGCAACACCAGGGCGACTTATTGATCACGTGGAGCAGAGAACCGTTCGGCTTGATAACGCGCGGATTGTGGTGCTCGATGAAGCTGACCGTATGCTTGATATGGGCTTTCTTCCGCAAATTACACGCATATTTAAGGAACTTCCAAAAGAACGCCAAACTATGCTTTTTTCCGCGACTATGCCTTCAACGATCATGAAGATGGCGGCTACGCACATGAAGCTTCCGATGCGAATCGAGATCGCCCCAGCTGGCACGACCGCAGAACGCGTAACGCAAGAGCTTTTCATTGTCTCGCGAGACCAGAAATTTGGACTACTTGAAAAGACGCTTGAATCACGCCGTGGGTCAACGCTCGTATTTTCTAAAACAAAACACGGCGCGCGACGCATCGCACAGCAGTTGCGCTCAATTGGAGTAGCTGCCGCAGAGATTCATTCAAATAGATCTCTCGGCCAGCGCCGAGAGGCACTTGATGGGTTTAAATCTGGCAAATATAGGGTATTGGTTGCGACAGATATCGCTTCACGAGGGATCGATGTGAAGGGGATTGAGCTCGTGGTGAATTATGATCTCCCTTCGAACTCTGATGACTATGTGCATCGCATCGGTCGTACAGCTCGTGCTGGTGCGGGCGGACATGCAATTACATTTGCCGCACCCGATCAACGAAGAGAGATTTACTCTATTGAAAGGCTTATTCGCAAGACGTTGCCAGTATCAAAACTTCCCGCACTTCCTCCAGCTCGCTCATTTCCGCGAGAGGAATATACATATGATGACGAGCCACGACGACGCCCACAAGGACGATCATCATGGACTCCTGGTGGTCATCCTTCAGCTCGTCCATCATCAGGTACTCGCGGTCGCCCGCCAAGTCGACCCTCTGGCGGTCGTAGTTACGGAGGAAGCCGGAGTCCAGCTGGACGAGGTCGTTAGTAGGGTTAGCAAAATCATTAGTGAAATAAATAGGACTCCTATGTTTAGGAGTCCTATTTTTATTTTTGGTGGGTGCGGATGGATTCGAACCATCGCCCTCTCCTTTCGGAGTGCTCTACCAAGACCGAGCTTCGCGCCCAATACTTGTATATGGAATGTACTAGGATTTAAGGATAGTATGAAGATGTTATTTTGTCAATTTTATGGC
>JANLHQ010000079.1 GCA_024654415.1 Candidatus Azambacteria bacterium
GTAGCCCCGACGGGATTTGAACCCGTGTTACATGGATGAGAACCATGTGTCCTAGACCGGGCTAGACGACAGGGCCATACCTATACTCACATCTTTATGATTGTAACCATTTTTTGTCCTGTCGCACAAGGAGCTCCTCCGCGTGCTCGGGATGAGCCATAATCTCCTTTACGACAAATTCCATTCTCATGCTCTGCGAACCTTTTACCACAACAAGGTCTTTTTCCTGTATCATGCCTACCATAAATCTCCCGGCATCTTGTGCGGTATCGAATAAAAAGAGGTTTTTATTCTCAATAAATCCATGCGCCCGGGCTTCATCTGCGGCAAACCTCATTCGCTCGCCAACCGTTACCAGTATATTACATACGCTCGCCGCCTTTTTGCCCGCCGCGCGATGAGCGTCTTCTGTGAATTTTCCAAGCTCCAGCATATCACCAAGAACAGCAACCTTTCTCTCTGCTGGCAAAGCATAGAGCGTCTCAAGCGCAACATCCATAGAGGCGGGCGATGCGTTATATGTATCATCAAGAATAGAGCTTCCCTTGATGCCATCGATGAGCCTTAGCCTACCCTGTAGCGGCACATACTGCTGGAGGGCAGCAGCTATCTCAACTAGGTTCATTTCAAGCACCACGCCCACCGCACATGCCGCCGCGGCGGCATATGTACCACTTGCCATACCAAACATGCCATCAAGCCGGAATGGGACAAGGCTCCCCTTGCTCTCCATTTTAAATGTAATGCCGATTGGCTTTCTATTTTCCTCATCCGTGGAAAATCTATATTCCGGTGTATAGATCTTTACGTCGGCATCAGAAGCATACCCATACTGCACTAAAATTCCTCTTGTTTTTATCTCTTTCCATGCCTCAACATCCTCATTCACAATAACAAAACCCTTTCTTTGCACTGCCTGTGCGAGTTTCATTTTTTCTTTTATAAATGCTTGGGTGCTCACAAAATTTTCAACATGCACAGGTATCTCTCCCATAGAGGTAAACACCGCGATCGTGGGCGTTATTATCGAGAGTAGATATTCCATATCCCCTGGCTTATCAACCGCCATTTCAATCACGAGTACTTGTGGATATCTCGTCCACACAAGTTTGCCGCACGCGATTGCGCACTGTATCACCCACATACCAATACTTCTGCCGCCAGAACGGATGCCGAGAATCGTCAACGGAACCCCTATTTCATTATTGTAATTTTTCTCACTCTTTCTCGTGTGAAGGGTGCTACTCACGACCGCAAACACCGCCTCTTTCGTACTCGTCTTCCCAACGTTGCCGGTAATACCAATAACCATCGGCTTATACCGACGCACTGTCATGCGCGCGAGAAATGCTAGAAAGATTTGAAGAGCTTTTTTCATTTAAAGTCAGGGGGGGTCTCGTAATATGTTAAAAGATAGGACATCATTTCAGAAAATACCGGCGCAAGCGAGCTTGAGGCAAACCGCACCCCTTTTGGCTTATCGATTTTGATTAGAACACTAAAAAGTGGGTGATATGCCGGCGCGTACCCGACAAACGTATGCAGTGTCTCATCCGCAAAATACTTCCCAGTTGCTTGATCTGCGATCTCGGCGGTTCCCGTCTTCCCTGCAACAAAATAGCCATTTATTTTCGCCTTATCATACCCGTTTTCCACCGTGGAGACAAGCATCTTGGTAAGTGCGTTTGCCGTCTCTGGCGTAACCACCTGCCGCACTGCTGTCGGCTCAAGCAGGGACTCTCTTCCGTCCCGAAGCACTTTCTTATCAACGACTGCCGGCCTCATAAGAACTCCCTTGTTGGCGAGCGCAGAAAATGCCGTGATCATCTGCATTGGTGTTATTGAAATGCCCTGTCCGAATGCTGCTGTGGCAAATTCAAGATCCTTATCTTTTCGTAGATTATTAATATCTCCCTTCGCCTCTCCCTGCAAGTCGATGTCTGTCTTCGCGCCGAAACCGAATTGTGCAATATATGTCCGCATGATTTCCTTTGGGATTTTTTGCTGTACGAATACCAACCCGGTGTTGAGGGAGCTTTCAAGTACTTCAGTCATTGTCTTAACGCCATGCGCCTTCCCGTCAAAATTCCTAATCGTATATCCAGAGATATTTACCTGTCCCATATCTTCGTACGTAGTTTCCGGTGTTACTACATTTTCATTTACACCGATTGCCATCACTATTGGCTTAAACACTGAACCAAGTTCAAACTGGCTTGAAACAGACGAGCTGATGAACACAGCTGGGTCTTCTGATTTTGCGTATTCGTTTGGGTTAAAATCGGGATAATTTGCCATTGCAAGGATCTTTCCGGTCGCTGGGCTCATAACTATTACCGATCCTCCAGTTGCCTCCCACTTTTCGATTACCCCCCGCAACGACTCTTCAATTTTAAATTGGACATTTGGATCGATAGAAAGAATAAGTTTTGCGACGCCCCCTCCTCCTTCGAGTTCATCGTCATAGAATCCTTCTAATCCGTATTGCCCCGTGGGCCCACTCGCCCGCATACCAAGAAACCCCGCAACATGCGATGCCATGCTCTGATACGGATAATACCTCCCTCGATTCACCTCGAGATGTATACCATCAAACGCAAGCTTCATAATTTGGTCCGCGACTTCGCTCGTAACCTTTGTTGCAAGTATTTCATACGGATCATTTTCTTTTGAGAGCTTACTTAGGACTACATCCTCCGGCACCGTAAGTATCTCTGAAAGCGAGCGTGCAGTATGTTCTTTATCGGTAACATGTCGGGAATCTGCGGTAACGGTATAAAAATCTTTATTCATCGCAAGCGGGGTGAGAACGCCAAACCGATCCTGTAAAAATATCTCTCCACGCTCGCGCGCAATTCCTCCCTCGTCACCTGACAACGCCCCTGCTCCCCGTGCCCCACCTATATGTACTCCGCTAAGCTGTAATGTCCCAAATCGCACAAGAATCGCAACTGCAAAAAACAAAAAAAGGGCGAATATCCAATGAACCCTTTTTGTAACGTCCGGCTGATTTTTTACCACACCTCCTTTCATAGTATATTACATGCGCTCATCGTGATGTTCCTACCATAGCCACGGCCGCATCCCCTGCGTTCACATAACTTACCGCTTTCAGAAAAACCATTTCTTTTGAAAGTGCTGCTTCTTGTACTTTTTGAGATGATTGTAACTGTGTTGCCTGTATTTCAAGCCCCTGCACATCGCTCTTCACATCAAGGACAATACCCTCTTTTACAGGAATGCTTCGCTGTAAAAACATGAGTGTATTTGATTCGACAACATAGAGCGCCATAAGTACAATCACAATGCATGCGCTTATCATAAGTATTTTGTTTTCTGCGGCATCATGCGTGCGGAAAAATGTGGCGAGTGATGGTCGCCGTATATGATGTTTATTATGTAATGTAATTGTATAACTCATTGTATCGTGTGTTTTTTAACTGCTACTCGTAATTTTGCCGATCGTGCTCTTCGATTCTCATGAGCCTCCTGTGGTGTTGGTACTATTGGTTTTTTAGTGATGATATCTAGCTGATTGCCCTTTTCACTTTGAAAGAATCGTTTCACGATCCGATCCTCCAATGAATGAAAGGTGATAATCGCGATGACCCCGTCCTCTGCAAGAATGTCGCGCGCCTGCGGAAGCACCCGTTCAAGCTCTGCAAGTTCTTGATTCACAAAAATGCGGAGCGCTTGAAATGTTTTCGTTGCAGGATTTATGCGGGAAAACATTCTTTTTGGATATGCCTGAGCCACAATATCTGCAAGCTGTTTTGTGGTAAGGATCCTACCCCTCTTTCTTGCCACACATATGGTGCTCGCAATGCGTCTCGCAAGTCGATCCTCTCCATACTGGTAGATGATATCTGCGAGCTCTTCTTCGGAAAGTTGGTTTACCGCTTCGGCTGCAGTCATCCCACCCTTTGTGCTCCCCTCAGATTCATAGCGCATGAGAAGCGGCTCATCCTTCTGAAACGAAAACCCTCTCCCCGACTGATCAATGTGATAGCTTGAATATCCGAGATCAAAAAGTATGCCCGCAACATTCGTCACATTATACGCTGATGCAATCGCGGCTAGGTCTCCGTAACTCCCTGCAACCGCAATGACGTTTGCCTTCCTCTCGCGCGCCTCTCTGGTGAGTCGCTCGACAAGATCGTGATCTTTATCGATTGCAAGTATCATGCCGTTTGGCTTCACGCGATCCCACAGCGCAAACGTATGCCCTCCGCCATTTGCCGTTGCATCGATGAAGCATTGTCCTGGTTTAGGATTCAATGCCTCCAAAACCTCTTGTAAAAGAACTGGCGTATGTATTACATCTGGCATGGTACGAATTGTGTCGTGACTCTTTTTGATTAACAATAAACGCCGGATGTTTTTAGGTGTTAAATGCCGAGCTCTCCCATTCTCTCCGCAATTGCATTACTTTCCGCCTCGGTTGTCTGCTTATAGCTTTCCCACTTCTCTGCGTCCCATATTTCGATTCTATTATACAAACCTGTGATCACTACTTTTTTATTAATACCTCCGAACTGTCGTAAATAATCTGGGATTACTACCCTCCCCTGCTTATCTATCTCCATGTCCATTGCCCCAGAAAGCATGTGTCGATTGAAAGCTCTATTGTCAGACCGCGTGATAGAAAGTTGAGATATCTGTACCGCCTGTGTTTCCCACTCCTTGAGAGGATAAAGAAATAAACATGTATCGAGCCCCTTTGTCACTACGGCACCGTTCGCAAGGTCTTTTCTAAACTTTACAGGTATAGCGACCCTCCCTTTTTCGTCGATTGTATGATGGTATTCACCTATGAACATATATAAATCTTATCCACAACCAAATGGTGTTATCCCCACTTTTATCCACCTTCCCCCACATATACACCATTATACACCACAATACATCCAAATCAAACCACATATATCCATTTTATCTGTCATGATTAGATGATTCGATAAATCCTTTATTTATCACCATTTTTCCATATAATCACGCGTATTTTTATAATCGTAGGGACGAGTTATACACACATACTATTCATATAATAAAAAATACCGCCTTTAACGCGGTATTTTTTATTATATGAATAGTATTCTCTTACAAATAATCCATTGGATTGATAGACCCCCCAACAGGAATCTTTAATCCTGTTACAGACGAACTATTAAGCAACGTATAACTTTCCGAGGCAAAAACCGTGAAATGAAGATGTGGTCCTGTTGAATAGCCGGTCGAACCAACATACCCAATAACATCCCCTGTTGCCACACTCTGCCCTACGCTCACTTTCTGGAGTGAAAGATGCCCGTATAATGTTGTGATATTTTTGTCCCCGTGATCAATACTCACCCATTTTCCGTATGCATACTTTCCATTATTTCCCACACCAACTATCTTTCCCGAAAGGGCAGCATATACTGGGGTTCCTGTGGGCGCACCAATATCAATACCATTATGAAAATCATATGCCGCCTTCCAGTTTGGTTTCCCATACCCTTGCGTGATACGTACCGTATCGATAGGCCACTTTAAGATGCCGGCTCCGACTGGTAATTTCTCCTTATCAATAGCAAGTCGTAACTTCGCCTCAAGCACATTAATTTCTTTCTCACTTGCTTGCCGTTGTCTCTCTATTGCCGCAATAAGCCGCTGATATTCTGTTTCTTTATTTTTTGTCTGTTTTAAAAGTGTTTGTTTTCCACTTTTTTGGTCGGTGACGATTTCTCGCTGGACCTGTAGGTTGTCCTCCAAGGTATTAAGAGATGCCTTCTCGTTTTCTTGTGATGCTTTGAATGATTGAAGCTCTTGTTTAAAATCCTTAAGACTATTTAAATTAGCCTGCACTTCGCGCTGCATATTAACAATATACTGTTGTTGGCTAAACACATCAGAGAATGTATTTGCAGAAAGCACTAAAGAAAGCAGGCCTGCATCATCGCGAGAATTCAACGCGCGAATCATGTGCGCAAGCCGCTCCCGCGCAACTTCGATCTCCTCCTCTTTCACCGCAATCTGCTCCTTAAGCTCTTCTACCCTAACATTTGTTTCAAAAATCCTACTCTGCGTTTTCGATATCGTAATGGTAAGTCCATTAATCTCCTTCTCTACTTTTGTGATTTCATTTTTTAGCGATGTACTCGCCTGTTTCGTCACATCAAGTTGCCCTTGATATTGCGCATTTTTTCGCTCCAACTCTTTTATTTCATTTTCTTTCTCTGTAATTTGTTGTTTAAGGTCATCAATGAGTGACGCGTGTGATCCGCCAACCCAAATAAACGCCGTGGCGCACACCACAATAATAGCGCACACTACCACCGCCTTATATGTGCCGTTGGGTCGTATGTTCATTCTATATTTAGACGAGTCACACCCGCGTGAATTCTTTTTATTACTTCCTCCTTCCCTAATATTTCTGCGATCTCCACTGGCCCGGGAGAAGCATCTTTTCCAGAAAGAGCAACCCGCACAGGCCAATATGTCGCACCGGTCCCGAACTCTGTTACGACCGTATCAAGTGCACTCTTTATTGCCTCCTTGGTAAAACTCGCCGCATTAAGCGCAGCAAGTGCTTCATATGATGCGGCGAGACTTTTTGCGACCGTTGCGGCATCGCTTTTTTTCCACACAAGCATTTCTGTCTCATACTCCGGAAGTGAAAAGAAAAACTCCGAAAGTGGCACGATGTCTGATAATTTCTTTAGGCGATCCTTCTCAAGTGCTATTATTTTTTTCACTTTCTCCGTATCAGTTGATGCATCAACCAGCCCAACCTTTGTAAGATATGGGAGGCACAGCACACACAAGTCATCATCGGATTTTTGTCGTATATAATGTGCGTTGAACCAATCAAGTTTTTGTATATTAAATACCGCGTTTGATTTGTTTATAGTACTGAGATCGAATTGCGCACTGATCTCTTCGAGAGAATAAAATTCTCTTTCATCGCCTGGATGCCACCCTAATAAAGCAAGAAAGTTTGCAAGCGCCTCAGGAAGATACCCTTCATCTCTATATTCTAAAATGGACGTCGCGCCATGTCGTTTTGAAAGCTTGCTCTTATCAGGACCTAAAATAAGTGGGAGGTGAGCGTAGGACGGCGCATGAAACCCTAACGCTTCTTGAATAAGTATTTGTTTTGGAGTGTTTGAAATATGATCCTCTCCGCGGATAACATGTGATATTTCCATGAGTTCATCATCAACTGCGGCAGTGAAATTATAGAGCGGCTCCTCCACGCTCTTTGCAATAGTAAAATCCCCGATCAATTCGGTGTCTACCTCGATCTTACCCTTAATAACATCAATAAACGAAAGTTTCCGTGTAGGCGTTTTAAACCGAATAACAGATGGCACACCGCCTGTTATTCTCCGCGCAACGTCATCTTTCTCTAATGCCCCGCATTGACCTGAATATTTTGGGGGTATTCCGCTTGCAATCATGTAATTTTTCTGTGCCTCGAGGTCTTCTTTGGTACAAAAACAATGATACGCGAGATTGCGTTCAAGCAGTGATTCAAGATGTGTACGATACAAGTCCTTGCGCTCGCTTTGCCGATACGGGCCGTATGAGCCCCCTGTATCAGGCCCTTCATCCCATGTAAGTCCAAGCCATGTAAGTCCTTCAATGATATTATCCTCAAACCTCTTTTCAGAGCGTCCCGTGTCAGTGTCCTCAATACGCACAATGAATACGCCACCGTTCTTTCGTGCAAATAAAAAATTAAAAAGTGCCGTGCGCGCTGTGCCCACATGTAAAAAGCCCGTTGGGCTTGGGGCGATACGCACGCGTACTGGTTTTGGTATTACCGCTTCCATGTATAACCGTTAGATTACTCCTCGTAATTGTAATATCTCTTTTGCAATCGTTTCAGAAGCGTTTTTTGCCGCAAACGCCGCAGCGCTTGATGACATTTTTGCAATTGCACTCGGGTCATCTAATATCGAAGCAATATTGGAATACAAAAGATTTGGAGTAATATTACCCTCTTCGATAACAATTGTTCCTCCTGACTTCGCATATTCGTATGCATTTTTTCGCTGATGATCCTGTGCTGCGGTAGGAAGTGGAATGAGAATGCTTGGCTTACCGCATACCGCGATCTCAAAGATACTACTTGCGCCCGCGCGTGATATTACAACATCTGCAAGCGTTAATGCAAATTTTATCTCTTCAGTAAGAAACGGATACGGATGATAGTAGCCGCCGAGATTTGCACCCGCGATCAAAGCAACCTCTGCTTGCACTTCCTCATACTGATGCGGTCCGCATATATGAATAACCTCATACTTTGAAACCAATTTAAGCAGAATTTGCACGATTGCGCTGTTTATCTTTTTTGCTCCCTGAGACCCTCCCATCACCAGCACCACCTTGCGTGCGGAAACAATATCAAAAAATGTACGTGCTTTTTGCGGATCTTGTTCACACAGATCATCGCGGATCGGCATACCCACCACGGCTGTTTTCTTCACTGGAAATTTCAATGCCGCACTTTCAAATGCCGTCCCAATACGCTTCGCAAACGGTGCCGCCATACGATTCGCAAGCCCCGGCACACTGTCTGATTCGTGGATCACGCGCGAAGGGATGAAAAAAATCCAACTTGCCACCATCACAGGAAAGCTCCCATATCCTCCCTTTGAAAACACTGCGTCCGGCATTTGCCAAAACAGTATCCATATCGCCTGTATGATAGCAAAAGGGAGTTTAATCAGGTCAACGATATTTAAAGGACTCGCATACCGACGCCATTTACTTGAGAGAATATATGTCCGCTTTATCCCCTCTCGATTAAATACTTCTTCTGAAATATTATCAAATCTTGGCCCGACATATAAAAAGCGTATATCTTCAATACCACGCTCCTTTGCGAGTGTGGTAAGCTTTTTTGCCACAGAGATAAGTGGAAAAATATGCCCTCCGCTTCCTCCACCTGTTAAAATAATAAGCATATAAATGATGAGCGCCCAAACAGGCTATTTTGTGTTATCGGTTATCGGCTAATTGTTGCCTCTGTATACTATAAACTATGCCGCAGGCCGTCAACAAAACAACAAGGGATGTTCCTCCATAGCTTACAAAAGGAAGTGGAATGCCCGTAAGCGGCAGGATGCCCGATATTGCACTAATATTGATGAAAGCTTGCGCTAGTATCCATACGCTAATGCCGCCAGCAAGCATCCTCCCAAACGCAGTGCGTGAGTTTCGCGCGATCGTGAATCCTTGCCACCCGAGCACCGAAAAAAGGATAACCGCAAATGTCACCCCTATAAAACCAAGCTCCTGCGCGGCAACCGCAAATATAGAATCCCCCATCGGCTCAGGTAAGTATGTCGTAGATTTCTGCTGTGATTGTCCGTAGCCAATGCCAAGCACTCCTCCAGAGCGAATCATGCTCTGCGCACGGTTTACCTGATACCCCGCTCCCTGCACATCTCTTGTTGGGTTTAAGTATACCTCAATTCTATCCCACGCATATCCCTTGAAATATACGAACACAGAAAGCGCAACAATACCGATAAGAACTATAGCGAGGAGATGCACTGGTTTTGCGCCCGCAAGAAAATATACCGCAAACGCGGTAAGCAAAATAACACCAAGCGTACCCATGTCCGGTTGGGCAATCAGGAGAGAGGCGACCATACCGCTGATAAAAAGAAATGGCATGAGCCCTTCTTTTGCTATATTTTTCTTTTTTGGCTCAAAGAGCGCCGCAAGATAAAGCACTGATGCAAGCTTCAGTATCTCGGAAGGTTGGAATGAAAATGAGCCGATTTTAAGCCATCGTGTCGCGCCATTCTCGAGCACGCCAAACCCGGACACCAGCACAAGCGCGGTCAAAATAACCGCGCTCACCATAAGTGGGAGCGCGAATTTTCTGAGCTTCTCATATGGAACCCTGCTCATAAGAAGGAACAGCAATACGCCAGGAATGACGCCATTTAAAAACTGCCGCTTTACATAGAAATAATTATCGAGTGTATGATTGAACGCGAGCACCGCCGATGCGGTTGCAAGCATCGCAAGCCCAAACAATACAAGCCCAGCGACCGAGGCAACAAATAGATACTTATGTGATGATGAGTGTTCCATTTCTTACGAAAACCGAATTACTTTCCCGGAAAACGCATGTGTAAAACCTTTTTTCTCGTATGCGCACGCACCATTCACAAGAACCATTTCAACTCCCTTACTATACTGATATGGATTCTGGAATGTTGCTACATCAGAAATAATACGCGGGTCAAATACCACGATATCAGCACTATTCCCTTCTTTTAGTATTCCTCGGCGCTTAACCCCAAATAAACGCGCTGGGGTTCCAGTGATCTTTGCGATCGCATGCTCCCATGAAAGTAGCTTTTTATCTACTACATATTTCCTCAAAAAACGAGGAAAGGTGCCAAATGAGCGGGGATGTGGCAGATCCCTCTGCTGTGGAGGTGGTGCCATAGAATACCCTGCCCCAGAAGAACCAATGATGGAAAGCGGGTGCGCAACACCCATCTGTATATTCCCTTCATTGAGTACGTGCGCAAATACAATAACCTTAAGGTTGGACCCAAGCAAAAGCTGGATAATTGCTTCCTCTGGATTAGTTCCAAATCCCTTCGCGATTTCTGCTAGTGTTTTCCCTACAAACACACCATCGGGTGCTCGCGATGCGATGGTGATTCTCTCATAATCAATCGCCTGCTCCGCAAGGTCTTTTATCACTTGTGCGCGTTCAAATGAATTCTTCAACCGCTTCATAATCATCTCGGGTCCGCCAACCTTCACCCATGCAGGCAGAAGTAAATACAATGCGAGTGCGCTTGAGGCATAGGGAAACATATCAAATGTAACAGAAACGCCCGATGCCGATGCTTCTTCAATCGCCTGAATTGCCTTTTGAAAATTGTGCCAGAATCGCTTCCCGACAACTTTAAGATGAGAGATATGTAATGGCGAATCAAACTCCCGTGCAAGCGCAATTGTGGCATGAAGTGAATCAAGGAATGTATTTGATTCATCCTTGAGATGGATCGCAATTATCTTCTTTTGCTTCTTTACCGTGGCAAACAAACTCTCCAGGTGATCTGCAAAATTTTTATCCTGATATAAGTAGGCAAACCCAATCGACATCCCCCCTGAACCCTCCTGAAGTGATTGATCAAGTAAAAAGGAAGCTATTTCATTTTCTTGGCGCGACGGCTGGCGATACTCATTCTTTAATATCCCCTTGATCAACGTATTATAGCCGGTAAGCGTGCCAAAATTTACCGCAAGTTTTTTTTCTTCGAGCTTCTCGAGAAATTCAGACATACGCAACCAATCGACATTGATCTGTGCTGGGTCTGTCCATCGCTGTTCCGCATCAATCACATTTCCCGAAATAAGCGGTGCAAGCGAATACCCACAATTGCCACCAATAATTGTTGTCACTCCTTGGCTTATCAAACTCTCTTGCCCAGGCATGGTAAACAGCGTCAAATTGGTATCAGAATGACTGAGCACATCAATAAACCCTGGAGTCACATACAACCCTTCTGCATCGATAATTTTCTTCGCCTCCATATCCTCAATAGCGCCCACCCTTACAATAACGCCATTGTGCACGGCGACATCCGCCATGAATTTTTCTTTCGTGCCGCTGCCGTCAATGACCGTGCCGTTTTTTATAATAAGATCGTACATATAAAACCATTATACTACAATCATACATAGGACGCACGACACGTCATTTATACACTCCTTTCAAGCACGAACAATGCAATGCCGAGGAATGACGCAATGGCAGAAATGATCCAAAAGCGCATTGTCACTTTTGTTTCAGGCCACCCTATTGCCTCAAAATGATGATGAATGGGCGTGGAAAGAAATATCTTTTTGCCGCCGCGCAATTTCTTTGAAGATAATTGAAGCAATACCGAGAGAGATTCCATCACCATAACAAAGCCGAATAACGGAAGAAAGAACATTGTATTAGTGAGCATCGCGATAACGCCCAGCGACACGCCAAGTGCCATCGCCCCCGTGTCGCCCATAAAAAACCGCGCGGGGTTGATATTGAACCATAAAAACGCAAGCAGTGCCCCCACGACCACTGCACAAAATACCGCAAGGTCCGGCTTCCCGAGCGCCGCGGCAACGAATATATATGAAGCGAATGCGATCGCCGTTACGCCACCGGCGAGCCCATCGAGTCCGTCGGTGATATTGGTCGAATGTGCTGTTGCGGTGATGATAAATACGAAAATAGGAATATACCACAACCCTATTTCAAAATCGCCGATAAACGGCACGTGAATACCGCTCCACTGAAGCTTGAAATAAAACCACCACGCGCCGATAAACGCAACGGCAAGATAAAACAACAAGCGCTCGCGCATGCGCAACCCTCCACCGTTCTTGCCTATCTTTAAGATACCTAAAAGGTCATCGAATAACCCAATGACCGCAGCAACCACCATAATCCCAAGCGGTAGATAGGTCTGTTCTCTCGTCAAAAAATTTAACTTAGCAAAGAACGTATCAGGCGCAAGTGCGGCAAGTGCAGAAAATACCAGTGCGATCACTAGCACTGTTCCCCATATTAAAATACCTCCCATAGTCGGCGTGCCCGCTTTTCCCGCGTGCATGCTCGCAAATATCGGCGCGCTTGCCGCGGAACGTATCTGTTTTCCGAGGCGATATTTATAGAGAAAGTGTGTAAGTAGTGGCGTGGAAAATAACGCCACTGCAAAGGCAAGTGCAGAAAACCCCAAAATTTTTACTACAAGAAAAGGATCGATCATACTATATGCATATCACCTACTACTGTTTTATTACATACGGATACGAACATAACAAGGTATCGTATTATATAGTATTTATAAGTTCTATCGTTTCCCCTGCGCGGTCATCAGAACCGA
>JANLHQ010000082.1 GCA_024654415.1 Candidatus Azambacteria bacterium
ACCTCCACAATAGGCCCTTGTCCAATCACTTCGCCCCACTTGTTGGGACGATACTTACGATACAACACACGCTCATTCATAAAAGCGATTATAGCATGCGAGTAATAATGCCCTCTATCTCATCTAAGCTCCCTGCGCTCATAAGCTGCGCACGGAGCTCACTTGCACCGGGGAGACCTTTTACGTAGGCGGCAATGTGCTTGCGGATTTCGGCAAAATTTTTATGCTCTCCCAAAAGTTCGCGAAAGAGTTGCACATGCTCGCGCATCACAGTAAAGCGTTCCTGTATATCTGGCTCATGCTCGGCAAACACCCACGGGTTCCCTATCGCGCCACGACCAATCATAACGCCATCACACCCCGTCTCCTCCACACGAGCGCGACCCTCCGCAATAGTTTTTACATCACCATTTCCAATAATTAATACCTCAGAATTTTTTGCGAGTGCGACCGCCTTTGTTATCTCCTCCCAACGCGCAGAGACCTTTGACATCTCTTTGCGTGTACGCGCGTGGATGGTAATTGCCGCCGGTTGCGCCGAGAGGAGGAGCGCAATCCACTCCTCTGTTGTATGTGTGCTATATCCTGTCCGCGTTTTAACCGACACTGGTAGCATCGGCGCACCCTCTTTTGCTGCTGCAATAAGTTCTAACGCAAGAGTTGGATTTTTTATGAGCGCCGCGCCAGCACTCTGCTTTTCTATCGTGCGATCAGGACATCCCATATTAATGTCGATACCGTCAAAACCTAGTTCCGCACAAAGTGCAGCACTTCTCTCCATATTCTCTGGTTTACCACTAAAGAGTTGCGCAATGATGGGTCGCTCCTCCTCACTGTATAAAAAATCAACAAGGAGCTTCTCTCTACCACTTGATTGCAATCCATCAGCAGATACAAACTCTGTCCACGACACATCTGGTTTACTAATGCGCGTAAGCACACGACGAAAAGCCGCATCAGTGATGTTTGCCATCGGCGCGAGCGCAAAAAAGGGCCTAGGGAGTGCCTGCCAAAAGTTGTCCACAGCTTTAGCCTACCGGAGGGAGGGGTATTTGACAAACTTTGAGTATATGTTAAACTACTATTTAGATACATCAACACAAGGTTGTACAGGGCGATTCCGCCCACAGATCCTTAGAAAAATGGAGGAACGTACCATGAAGAGAACCACCCTGTTTCTCGGCTTGGCGATCATGCTGATCGTGGCAACATGCGGCTTCACCGGCCCCCCGGGGACCACCGTCAACACCAGT
>JANLHQ010000086.1 GCA_024654415.1 Candidatus Azambacteria bacterium
CATGTATCTTTATTATATCTCTGTATTTTCTGCGAGCCGCACAAGCTCTCGATATGCCCGCTTTGGATCATCTGTTTTAAAAATGGCACTTCCCGCAACAATTCGCGAAGCGCCCGCTTGCGCAATACGAGAGATGTTCTCCGCACTTACTCCTCCATCAACTTCTAGTATACCATCTGGATGTTGTGCGCGCAAAGCTGATATTTTTTCTAGTGTTTTGACCTCAAACGGGTGTCCGTGATAGCCGATCTCAGCAATGCCCATGAGCTGAATAAAGCGCAGTGATGGGTGTTGCGCGAAGAAATCGTCTAATATTGAAATAGGGGTTTCAAATTTCAAAGCGATACCTACTTCCTTTCCTTTTTTCTCTCCGCGACGGATCATCTCATGTACCATCGCAGGAGTTGTTGACTCATAATGTACAAGAATACGAGCAACCGGAGAATCAAGCCATGCGTCGATGCTGTTTTCCGGACGCGCTACCATCAAGTGCACCTCAAGGCGAACGGTGGTCGTGACATCGCGGAGAGCCGCCGGATCATTGAATGTCACCGGTGGCGTAAATACACCGTCCATCACATCGATCTGCGCCCATGTGACCGCGCCCTCAATAAGCGCAAGTTTTTGTTTCACCTCCTCGATATCGCGCGCAATGATTGCTGGAACGATTTCTACCATTAAAATTTCATTATTCTTCTCTTGTGCCGTTCTTCATTGGAAAAAGGGGTATCAAGCCACAGCTTTACCGCATCAAGCGCTTCTTGCTCAGAAACAAACCGCGCGCCAATGGAAAGCATATTAGCGTCATTGTGTTCGCGGGATAACGTAATAATGTCATGTGAACCTCCATAAAATACTGCCGCCCGCACACCGTCAATCCTATTTGCCGCCATTGCCTCGCCCTGCCCAGACCCACCAAAAACAATTCCCCGTGAATCAATACCCTTGATAAGGTCATTTGCTACCGCGCTCGCCACTGATGAAACAAAATCAGGGTAATCATCGCCATCATTCATTTCATACGCACCCATATCAGCAACCTCATATCCAGCGCCTGCTAAAAACTCTTTTGTTTTTTGTTTAAGCGCAAGTCCCGCATGATCCGCGCCAAGATAAATGATCATACTCCTTGGATTGGGTTAAATATCGCATATATTCTCATACCAGCAAACACTACTACATACACCGCGAGTAACGCGCAAAATAATACATAAAACGGAGTTACCGTTCCGTCACGGAAGCGGAGATGATACATAAACCCAAATATGGGAATGAGTGGCAGAATCCATGAAATGATGTCAATGAAATAATGGTGCACTACGAACCCGTTAAACACAGACAGCAAGATGCTGAACATTAACAAGAGAATAAAGATGTAGTAGTGGTAACTGTCAAACATACTTCTTTGTGTTAGGTGGCTATTTCTGCGCGCATAGTCCTGACTTGATCACATGCTCTACTAACATGTGTGTATATCCCATTTCATTATCATACCATGCGCCGATACTTACTAGGTCGCCATCGATTACTTTTGTAAGAGAAAGATCAATAAGAGAAGCATAGGAGATGCCGATAATATCAGAAGACACGAGTGGATCGATTGTAGTTTTAAATACGCCTTTCCATTGCGCACTCTGTTCTGCATTCATAAGCACGCTGTTTACTTCTTCCATTGTGGTGGGGCGCCCCGCGAGAAATACAACGGTCGACAGCGATCCTGATATCACCGGCACTCGCACCGCAATCCCATCAAACTTTCCCTGTAAATCCTTCACGACGCGCGTAACCGCAATCGCGGCGCCCGTTGTGGATGGGGAAATATTCTGTGCCGCCGCGCGTCCTCGTCGCCAATCATTCTTATCCGGACCATCTACTAATTTTTGTGTCGCAGTATATGCATGCACTGTGGTAAGCATTGCTTTCTTCACACCAATCGTTTCATTAAGTATCTGCATGGCGGGGTGCACTGAATTAGTCGTACACGATCCGTTTGAACTCACGACAACATTATTTAGATCATCTTCATTCATACCCATCAAGATCGTTTTTGCATCGTCACACTCATTGTCCTTTGCAGGGGCGGAGATCACGACGCGTTTTGCGCCAGCTTCCACATGTGCTCGTGCTTTTTCGAATGTCTCAAAAAATCCTGTTGACTCTACCACCACATCAACGCCAAGATCTTTCCACGGGAGCTTTGTCGGATCTTTCTCTTGAATAAAGGCGATGCTTTTTCCGTCTACTATGAGCTTCCCTTCGTGCACGGATACATCGTGTCCCCATTCTCGATACACTGAATCATGACGCAGTAAATACGCGAGATTTTCAATATCACCAAGATCATTGATCGCAACGATCTCCATCTCTTCTCGGAGGAACCCAACCCGAAAGAATATACGCCCTATCCTCCCAAACCCATTGATCGCAACTCGTACCATATTTTTTCTATATTAATGTTGTTAGTAAAACTCGTTTATTCCCCTGTGTTCATGCGTCTTTTTGGGATATGTATGCTTTTCCTGAAACGCGTTATATCGCCCTAAAGGACTGCTGTTTGTGTGCCAATCGCTTTGCTCTTGGACAAACAGGGAGCCACGACTGCGCTTCGCTCCGCTGGACTGCTGTTTGTGTGCCAATCGCTTTGCTCTTGGACAAACAGGGAGCATATTTCCCATTATGTCTGCGAAGCCGACTTTTCTTTTTTCATAAGATACGCGTAAATAGAAAGCACCGCCTTCACCGCATCTCCCGCGGCAATATTATTTTGCTTATATGGGCCGTCTGTTACGTCACCCGCCGCCCAAATGCCGGCTTGCGATGTTATACCATGCACAGGATCGACAACAACCTCTCCAAAATCATTCACCCGCACAATATCTTTTACAATCTCCGCATTTGGTACAGAGCCTATCTCAATAAACACCCCGCCAACATCAATTGTTTTTTCTTCGTTCTCAGCTCCCTCGCTATACGTGAGTGCTTTTACAAATTTATCACCCGCAATCGCTTTTACCGCCGCACTCATAAGCACAGTTACTTTTGGTGAGTTCATTACTTCCGTTTGTGTAGTGACATCCCCTTTCAGTTGTGCGCCGCGCACAAGAAGATACACATGCGTTGCGTATGGTATAAGGTCGATCACTGCTTCAAGCGCTGAATTGCCGCTCCCCACTACCGCGACTGTTTTATTTTTGAATAGCGGCGCATCGCACGTCGCGCAATAGGCAACCCCCTTCCCTGAAAATGTCTCCTCCCCCGGTACGCCGAGCTTTCGCCGCCTACCACCAGAAACCAATAATACTGTTTTTGTCTGATATACTTCGCCCTTTTCAGAGATTACTTCGAACCAACCATCCTTCAAATGGCGAATCGATGCAGCACGCGCCGGCATGTGTATTTCAACCCCCTCTTGCGCGCGCACATGCGCCTCAAATTTTTTCGCAAGGTCAAGACCATTAATACTCTTTTCACCAACCCAATTCTCAATATTATCGGACACGACCGATTGCCCCCCGAACGATTCAGTGATAAGTAAGGTTTTTATTTTTTTTCTCGCGGCATACACTGCCGCCGCGGTTCCCGCTGGTCCGCCGCCAATAATGATCAAATCGTACATAGTTGCAATTATATCCTACCTTTGCACAAATCACCAAGCATTTCCTACCTAGCGGCTCAATTCTTCATCGATTATCGTCTTATATACATCAAATGCTAGCGACCCCTCGGTCTTTCGGCCATTGATAAATATAGTCGGTGTACTTACCACTCCTGCCTGCCTGCCTTCTTCCATTTCATCAAGCACTGCCTGCGTATATTTCCCCGATGTGAGACACGCGGTAAACATTTTTTCATTGAGCCCAACACCTCCAGAGATAGTAATGAGATTTTCCGTAGAAAAGATGCCTATATTTTCGTCTACGCTCTGCATTCTGCGCTCAAAAAGCGCATCATGAAATTCCCAGAATTTCCCTTGTTCATCGGCGCACTTGCTTGCAGAAGCGGCTCGAACTGATTCGTCTCCAAAAAATGGGTAGTGTTTAAAGGTGAGTGTTGCCTTCCCTTTCTTTACGTATTCATCCATTATCGCTACTTCCGCTCCCGCATGAAGCACTGCGCAAAACGGACACTGATAATCGGCAAACTCAACAATAGCAACACGTGCGTCTCTCCGACCAAGTGATGGAGAATCCCCTATGCTTATTTCCGCACGCTCGTTAATACCATTCTTTTGAGATAGCGCTGATATGTTCTTTTCTTGCGACGTACCGCGAGGTCCACCAAAATACCACACCACGCTTATAAGCGCGATTGCGGCAAGCGTGGCAAGAATAATATTCCCAAGCGGAAGCGCAGATCCTTTTTCGCTTGATTTTCTATACATCATGCCTGCAGTGTAGCATGCTGAAGCATGAGCGAAAAGATATAAAACAAAGGAGTGCGCAATGCAAAATCATACATCGCTCCGAAAACTTACGAAGTTCGACTTCGTAAGTTTGATTTGGTATAATTTAGCTCATGAAAAATCCTACGTTTACCAATGATCATATTTACCATATTTATAATCGTGGTGTTGAAAAACGGGATGTCTTTATGGATGAAAAAGATTATTTTAGATTTGTTCACGATCTTTATGAATTCAATGATGAGGCGCCCGCGGCAAATATTTTTTATAAACTTCCCAACTTCCAATCTTACGAAGTCGGACTTCGTAAGATTGGACGAAAAGAGAAAAAACCAAGAAAGTGCCTTGTGAATATACTCGTCTTTTGCCTTATGACAAATCATTTTCATATGCTCCTCCAGCAAAAACAAGACAATGGTATTGCAACTTTTATGCAGAAACTCGGTACGGGATACACGAATTATTTTAATAAAAAATATGAACGAGTGGGACCGCTCTTTCAAGGAAAATTCAAGGCGGCGTTGGTCGAGCAAGAATCTCATTTTATTCACCTTCCCTACTATATTCATGCCAATCCGCTCGCAATCATAAAAACGAAGGAGCACGGAAAGCGAGATCTTTCTCAAAATGCCGCGCAGTTTTTGGAATCATACCGCTGGTCCAGTTATCCTGACTATATCGAAAAAAAGAATTTCCCGTCGGTAACTCAGCGGGAATTTCTTCTGCAATTTTTCAATGGGACGGTGCAGTACAAAAAAGACATGATGGCATGGGTACAAGAGAGCGACGCGCAGGACTTGCAAGATGTTATTTTGGATTAAAATACTTCGCAAAAATCTTACGAAGTCGGACTTCGTAAGATCTAAGTCCATGCCGGCGATACAATGTAAGCATCTTTTCTCCTTCACGAAAAGCAATCATAAAGAATTTTTGAAAAAATACTCCCC
>JANLHQ010000011.1 GCA_024654415.1 Candidatus Azambacteria bacterium
TCTCAATCATCGACCGCGCAAACGCCTCGGCTATCTCACTCCGCACGAGGTATTCGTTCTTGGAGCGGTTCCTGGTGCAGTTCAAACTTGAATGTAGGGCTCATTGGATAAAGATCCTCGGTGGATCTATTTTAACCAATCACCATAATTTTATTTCCACTCTTTTTTTAGCTCGATCAGCCTTTTAAGCCTCGCATCCATATCTTCGGTGGTCTGTAACTGTCTAGGAACAACACTGTCACTCACAATATCATCGCTTCCTGATGGAAGGATAAATACATTGCCTTCGTATTTTCCTAAAGCCACTTTCATCCCTTCACTCTCAAATCTTGGAATCAATTCATCTATAGGGGTTGTATACCCTGGGTTTTCTTCTTCATCCGCCTTTATTTTTTCATACGAATCATGATCAATCCCAGGAAATTCGAAAACTTCCTAGCTTTCGCTAAGCTCTATAGCTAGAGAAATAATCTCTCTTCCTGTTAACTCTTTTTCCTCTGGAGATGGATCTGCTTTCGGTATCTCGTTCATATAAAAAGTATATTAAATACTCTTATTTCTTCTTTCCTTTGCTTTTCTTAGCTTCGAGCATGAGCCTCTTCACCTCCAACCGCTTTTTCGTTTTATGAGAATGAGCTGCTCTCCCTTTTACGATACCTGTTTTTCTTCCCATATATGTATGTGATTAATTAACTATTCCTTGAGCATACCAGAGAATACTGGCAAAGAAAAGGGTTCTCCCCTGTTTTTCGCTTGGCCTTACACCCACATGCTTCACCCGCAGGATATTCACGCATTCAATAACTTGTCTTGCTCTGCTTTCAACTGACTTAATGTTTCAATATTCCACTTTTCGTTGCGCAAGACCTTTGATATCCAATGTCCGCCTAAAAAGTGAGGCATCATCACAAAATCAGCGCCGTGCCGGTACAGCATCTCGGCATCTATCTTATGGTATGCATTACCAATAATCAACGCCTTGTCATTGGTTTTGCGAACAAACTTAATCAGATTGACCTGATCATCAACAGTAGGCACGGTCATGATAATCATCTTGCTTTGTGCTATTGGCAAACCCTCCAAAAATTCGATATCGGCAATATCGCCAAAATAAAAAGGGAGATCGGACTTCCGAATGCGTGCAACAGCCGCCGGATCAAAATCAACCACGCAAAAATTCGTCTTCAAGTCACTCATAGCCTCCGCCACCTTCATACCAATGCGATGATACCCGATAATCCATGCATCATACTTTTTGGTCACGTGCTCATTTTGACGATATTTATCAGGCCCGAATAAGCGGAAGTACGGTAAAAAGAACCGATAGATCTGTTCGTTATAAGAGATCAGGTACGAAGATATGAAAATCGTAGCAATAGCAACCGCTGTAAAAATAGCTCCTTCATTCCCCTGAAGATGCCCCGCCTGTCTGCCAGCAAACAACAACACAAAGCCAAATTCGCTCACTTGGGCCGCAGTAAGACCGGCCAAAAAACTATTTCTGCGCGTAAATTTCAATCTTCGGAATAAGATATACAATATGAGCGGATTACCGATGAGAATAAAAAGAGAAAGTATCGTAGCAGGCACGAGTATCAATCCGAGAGAGCTAATTCCCATTTCGCTCCCAAGCACGATGAAAAATAAAATTAGGAAAAAATCTCTAAGCGGCTTGATGCGACTCCCGATCTCCAACTGATACGGAGATGAGCTCAGTGCAATGCCAGAAACGATAGCGCCTATTTCCAAAGAAAACCCAAGCATATAGAGCGCGCTGGCCACCCCAAAACACCATGCAAGCGTAAAGAGAAATAAAAGCTCGCTGGAGTCCGCGATTTTGTCCAGCATTTTTGGCAAAAGATATCTACTGACAAGGTATAAGCCCGCGAGCGTGAGCGCGAGCTTCATAATAAGTAAGACGACCGTCAGCGATCCACCCCCAGATTCACTCTGCATCATCCCGAGCGCAATCACTAATATAACGGCAATCACATCCTGCACCAACATCAGACCGATAGTATACCGGCCGTAGGTCGTGTCCGTATCCTTCTTATCGGACAAGAGCTTCATAATGATGATTGTGCTGGAGAATGTAATAGCCACGGCCACATAAAGCGCCGAGGTTAACTGCATATGCATGGCAAGTAATATAACTGTGCCGATGCCAGCCGTAAAAATGACCTGCCCGAGACCGGTGATGAAAGAAACCCTTCCGATTGATCGTAAATGATTGAAGTTGAGATTCAGGCCGATAATGAATAAAAGGAGTATGACCCCGAATTGTGCAAATGCCTCATACGTTTCGTGCCCGCCATCAAAGAGATTTAATATAAAAGGACCGGCGATAATTCCGGCAAAAATATATGCAACGATCAAGGGTTGGCGCAATATCCTAACAATAAAAGCGGCACCAACGGTGATCGCTAAAAGTGAGCTAATTTGTACAAAAATATTATCCATACTGTTCTATTCCTTAATACGGTTTTCCATTATTCAAGAATACAGCATTTCGCTTAGTATGTCATTACGCATACCATAAAACAAAATACCCCATTGAAGGAGTGTTTTGTTTTTTAGCTCCGATGGCTGAACGATGTTCGAATTTGTTTAGCGTGAGCGGCTACTTACTACCCACACTTATTATTTATGATCACGCTATATTGTGCTTTGTAAATTGTCCCGGTCCCCATTTCTGAGAGATATAACCCACGACATAAAGGATTTGATTACCTTGACAAACCATATAATTAAGTATAATAAAGAGATAAGATGTTCCTTCAAAAACTGAATAAAAAAAGGGGGGTCATGAGCATATTTAAATTCAAAGGTAAAATTAGAGGTAGCACAATTTCGGGGACAGTTACCAAAGCATCGGCAGCACCAGCATCAGGGGTTGGTATCCTGGGAATTATTCTTCCTATCTGGATCCTTGTGTTTATAGCCAACCTACTCGTAGAAGAAGGAAGTCCCCTCTTTGTTGTTTTTGCCCCGTTTTTTATCGTGGTGGCAATCGTATACGGGATATTCTGGTTGATCTGGACGTTGCTCGGAGAATTGATCTGGCTGTTAATCGGATAATGATTTTCGCGTAACACCAATCATGAAGTAAGTTTCGATACTAAAACAAACCCGCTCAATCAAAATGAGCGGGTTTTACTTTTTTAACATGAGCGATTTATACGCTCAATCCATCAAAAACAAGAAACATCCACAAGGGATGTTTCTTGTTTTCATGGCTCCGCGCGTTGGACGCTGTTCGAACCGCTCTACAGGAGATACAAGGAAGATCCCCGCTTGAAAAATAACGGCTATTTAAGAATTTGTTGTGCAACGACTCTAGACATAACAAGTATTTCACCTATTGAACCTCCTCCCAGGCGCCCTTTCCCATGCATACCGTAGGCACATTCACCTAACGCATATATGTTATTTACTTTTGTTTCTCCTCGTTTGTTGATGCGTATACCACCCAATACGAAATGAGGCTCTATATCTAGCTCAATAATCTTATTTCCATTTACTGCATACCTTTTTACTGTTCTTTGATACTCCTTACAAATATCATCAAACCTATGGTGCGCATTATGTGCTCTAACAAGGTAATGTGTTAACTCAAGCCTTTTGCTCTTATCATCAACAAAATCAAAATTATATAGGTCGTCACTCGGGATACATACACCTTTTGAATAGAAAGGATGCTTCATTACCAAATCTTGATACATCACTACGCATCCCACAGCTTTAGCAACCTTAAATAGGTTGCTTTCCACCTTTTCGTCAATAAACTTTTCAGACAACCGTGCCCTGAGCCCACCAAAACAGAACACGACCTTCTTACAGTGAATGACTCCTTCATTAGTTGAGACCTCTATGTACTCACGCTTCTTTCGCACTGAAACGACCTCCGCATACACGCGACTGAAACTAGATTCTTTGCGTATCTTGTTAAGTAATGATTTGGAATTAGCAACTATGGCGCCCAGATACGAGGGCTTCATTTTTGTTAGGTGACTTAAATACGTCAATTCATTGTCAATATTATTCACAAATACGTTCACTAATTGTTTATTATTTTTCCCATAACTCGCTGTGTTCATCGATTCCTTTAGCGAGGTCTGTCTCACTCCTCGTGAGCGAATATTGAAGTACGATTTATCACTCACGGTTTGTATGTCAGGAGCAACTATCAAAAAATCGCGTTTACCATGGGTAATTAAATGATGCGCCAAATAAAGTCCAGAGAAACCGGCTCCAACAATAACGGTGTCTGTGTTTTTAATTGTTTTCATATATCATTAGATTTTTTAGATGAGTAATAAAAAAACTGCCTCATGGGCAGTTTTTTTGCTACGTAATAGAGAGATAATAATCTTATACGCCAAAATACAACTGCCCGCTCTGCCAGGCAGCCCACCACGTATTAGTTGTTCGACGTATATGATTCATATTTTTAGTATAACAACCAAAGCAAAAAAGTCAACCACTTAAACACCATAATTTGAAGACTAAGCTCCGCGGCTTATTGGCTGTGCGAACTTGTATCATCGAACAAACGCTACTCGAGAAGTATAGGATAAAGAGCCTTCAATGATGAGTTAAGAGCGTTTTAATTTACCAAGGAGATAGTGAAGAATTAAGGCAAGAATAGTCCAATAGAAAGCAAATATGATACCAATAAACGGAGGTGGTGGATCGTCTTGCCTCATGTATTCAATGAGGGGTGACACAGGTCCTATCAAAACAATTTTGATAGGTAATATAATTCTGGACACAGCACTCTTCCAGGCTATTGGTGAGTCGCCACCGGTTCTGAGGACAGAGTCGGGGAACTGAGGAAAGCCTCGGGGGCCTGTTGATCCCAAAAGTGAGGTAGTGATAAAAAGAAAGGCAAACCCAGAAATGATGAAAAGAATAACAAATTTTTTCCTTGAAATACTCATATACGTATCTCGGTTATTTTGCTCCACACCCTGAACGAAATCCGAACGTTGAATTTTGATCCGCCGCCGCCGAATTTCGTATATAACTTTCCCGGTCAACTACTTCGTCGTCAGAAAATTATACCATGGGAGATGTTCCGATAATATATTGCCATTCTCGGCATCCGCGGACACAGCCCTCGGGACATTAAGCGGAATGAACCCGAACAGTTTTCGGCGCTCATTCATTTTCATATTATAGACCGCCTTCGTGTTCTCTTTTTTTAATTCAATCGCTGTTGGCGTAAGTCCAAGCTTCTCCAATACCTCGCTTGCCGACATTTTTACATCCACACCACCTACGCTTAGCACGTTTTCTTTGATTGTAACCTCATTCGTGTTCACTTCCAATCCTTTATCCAAAATAAGCACCTGGTTCTCCGTTGGCTCAATGCTCACCGGTCTGTTTCCGACACTGACAAGCATTTTCTTCCCCGTAGTTTTTACCGCTATATCATCGGCTTTAATTTCCCCACGGCTTACTTTTACTTCTTTTACTAAAGTATTAAGCTCGCTTACTTCCAGCTCTTTTCTGCTTTTTATAAGATTGGAAATAAGCCCATCAATTTCATCCCGTAATGTTTTGAGTTCCTCTATTTGTTTTTCTTCCCCTTTTGCAGAAACGGCTTTTTCAAGTCTTGCTTTATAATATGTGCCGATCTCTTGTCCCGACTCAATGACAACTGGTCGTACCGTTTCCGTAATAGAAGCTGATCCTGTTATCGCGGTAGCTTTCGGTATGACAGATGTCTTTTCTTGGATAGAACACTGTGCCCTTACTTTTTCAATACCGAGTGAAAGTTCCTGCAGGATTTTTTCAATTTCTTCTCGAGAAAATCCATTCTTTTTTAGTTCATCATCACTTAGATTACCAAGTTTTTTATAATAGGCGATTTTAGTTTCCCACTGCGCGACTTCGTTGCAACGGTCTATTAATACGGCGACCGGTTTATTCGTTAGTGCGGGAATTGATTTATTTTCTATTGCTATTTGTGAGCCAGTTGGCATTGACTGCGGAGCTATCGTTGGTGCTGGCCACGAAGCTATTGCTGGTTTTGATTGTGGGGAATTACTAACACATTCCTTTTGTTGTGTTGAAATTTGCTGTTTCAGCGCAATTATTTCTTTGGTTATTAATTCTGTTCTTGCTTTATCAGATTCTGATTTTTGCAATTCAATAATAAGTTGATTATATTTCTGAAATAAATAGTCGCCGATATAACACACAGGAGTCGCTCTAGGTATTTCTACTAGTCTTGTTGTTGGGGTTCCCGGCTTATTTTCTTGCGTGTAAATTGGTTTGTTTTCTGTTCCTTTTGGTGGAGCTCCTACTTGCCAAGCGTTTTGCGGATCCGTGGAGCAGATTTTTTTTGCATCCTCAGTATATTTTTTTATGTTTTCGATGTTCCGAATTATATCTTCTATTTTCCCCTTGTCAGATAGCGCTTCTTGTTTTTGTAACTCAAGAGTAAGATCACTATAATTTTGTGTTAAAGTGTCGATAGTTGTGCAGACAGAAACCCATTCTTGTTTCACTATTGGTACTGATGATGGCCCAAGAGGAGTTGATCTATTTCCACCTTCAGTGGTCTCTTTGTAATAAAAAATGGGAGTTGGTGCCTCTGTTGAAACAACGCCCGATCCTCCCCTCTTTGAACAATGACTCGCACACGCTTCTTTTGCGTATTGATTCCATAAGTCAGCAGATTTGCATGAGGTTGTTTCCCCTAAAGTAACTTCAAAACCATCATAACATTGAGCATGAACATTTTTGTATACGCCGGCGCCGCATTCGTTATAAACTTTGGAAGTGTTCACTCCGCATCTTGTGTCTGGCGAGGTGGCGGCAGTTGTTGGCGCAGTAACACCACCTATCGTTGTTGCTTTTAGGGCTGGTACTGTCACCGGCGTTGGTGCCGGCACCGCTGTCTCCGGTATTGCCGGCGTTGTTGGTGGTTCGTCTGAAGATGGGGGTACGTCTTTATTTGGACAATGATTCATACAGGCCTCATCCGCTAACTTGGTCAACTCCTCATATGATTTACATGAGATCTCCTCCAGAGTAATCCCAAAACCATCAAAACATTCGGCGTAAACATTTTTGTACATACCGACGCCACTGCATTGGTTATAAAACTTATAACCAGATACCCCGCATCTTTGATCTAAAGTTTGCGCCAGCCCAATAACAGGAGACGCCACTAAACCGATAATAAATAAAATTGTTACGATTTTCATAATATTTAAGATACTACAAGTATACCACTCTACTTGTTTGAAGTGTATTTGAAATTCACATTATGCTGTTCCGCGGGAAGTTGATAACCGTCAGCTTCGAAAGGATAAGCCAGTACTCCGCTGGGGAAATCAGTATCAGGGCTATAACTTTTCCAATAAAAGAACGACCCAGGTTGAACAAGGTGACGATGTATGTCCCCTTTCTGAATGTTCGGATTTACTGATGTGTCTGGTACACTGAAGTAAAAATCAGCAAAGTGGTGAGCGCCGGCGCCAGCCGGCACGGTGCCAGCAAATCCAATTAGTTCACCACGTTTTACTTTGTATCCGATGAGAGCGCCATATGAAGACGCATTGCCCGTGGGTGGAAGCGTAAAATTCCCATCCCAGAATAGTTGGAATCCCTGGGCTGGCGGCGCAAGGAGGTCGTTACTTGAACCTTGAGTGTGTCCGGTCAATAGAGGTGAGGTTGATAAATGATATACAGTCATATATACCCCCGGCCAATCAGGGCTTGCAGACTCGAAGAATAATTTAACGTCATCAGAATGGGCAGATATTCCTTCAGACACAATCTGAGTGCTGGTATCTCGAAAGCCAACTAGTATCATATCAAACGGTGCGAGTACCGGCGAATCACGATTATATGCTTCAAAGCTCATGCCGGGCTTATGCTCGTAAGGTGGCCATCCTGGATGGCCACCAACCTTGGGGCCAAGCGTAATTATATTAGGGTCAGCACCTGTACCATATAACTCCGTATGGGTATTAATGCCTTCCATACTGGGTGGCGGTGATGTAATTGCAGATGCGCTTATTTTGGGTGCCAGAATGGGTTTTGAAGGAGGAGTAATTAATCTATCAGAACCTTCGTTTGATTTTGTATTGATATCTACATTTGAATTTTTGTTGAGTAGTTTTTCCAAAATACTGCTGCGATTTGCCGCATAAAATACGCCAACAATAAATGTAATAACCAGCATTGAAATTATGAATTTTTTTCTCATAATGGAAATGAGGACAGGGACAATTATGCTTGGGATTCTTCCCATTGAATTATTATATCAAAGAAAAAGGTACCTGACACTTTTCTTCCATAAACATAAAAATCCCCGTTTGGGGATTTTTATGTTTTGGCTCGCCCTACTCAAGGACTTTCGAACTTTGGATTGGGCAGAGGAGTATAAATATCCGACCGTGATCCTCTCCCAAATGAAACAGTTACTAGCCGAACATCAGGAGGGATAACCCCGATTTGCCAGCTGTTTGCCCTTGTGGCGAGCTTTGTCCCACGAACCCACGCTTGTCACCAATTGCCACCAGTACCCACCGGTTTGACCAAAATTTCGCCTCTAAAACGATTTACTTAACTTAAGCAAATGTTAAGCCAGTTTACATTACAAGCTCCTGATATCGCGCTTCGAGAAAGTCATTGATACCGTGAATGTCTTTTTTATTCCGTAAATTCAATAACTGTTTTATGTCCTTATCATCAAGAGCAATTATTCGGCCCCTACCGTCGTTCGCAGTATCTTTGCACCTCTTAATAAAGAGTTGCTTGTTCTTAAACGTACGACAAATAAGAAAACCAAACTGGCCTCGATTAGTAGAAAAACGTCCTGACAGTTGGTCAAGCTCTGGGTTGGCTGGGTCGCTTGAATAATTCTTGCATTCTACAAAAACATATCCTGACGGGACACTTTTAGTATTTGGGAGGTCAAAGAAAAAGCCATCGTGAGCCGCATTTTGGAAAGTAACATCAATTCTTTTTCTCCCCTCGTGTATTTCATGTTCCTTTTTTGGATTAATAAGGTAAGGATAAAAAATTGCTGTTAATACACCAGTTATGTGATCGTGAAATTTCTTTGCGTTTTCATCGCCGGCTGGTATTGCACCAAGTTCACTAGCCAATGAATTGTAATCAAATTTTGACTCCTCAGCCTGACCAAAAGCAAACATGAGCAAGTCCTCGACAGTTATTTCATTTAGGGAATAATTTTTACTTTTCTTATAATTTTTTAGAACCTCTGGATGTGCTTTAGAAAACTCATATAGATATGGCTTCGACAATGGATTTAGCTCTTTGAGTGCTTTTTTGAAAGGTGGGCGTCTCGTCCCATCTTTTAATGTTCTCACTAAAGATGAGTTCGCGTCTAAATGTTCTGATTGTAAAAAATTTAATACAAAATGCTGATAGTATTCTTGATGGTTAAATTCTATTCCAAACCTAGCAATAGCCTTGGGTACGAGAATGACGCTGTGATTTTTGCAGACAGGTAAGTTAATATACTCGCTCGTCCATTTTTTATTTTCATTGTCCCAGATGGGGCCACTCGGAACAGAAACCATTGATATGCCCCAAAGCTCACATTGGGCTTGAGTGTATTCAACCAATTTATGGCGAATAATATTTGTTGAAATATCTGAAATCTTATCTCGGCTAATACCCTCAATTAGAAGCTCGCATTCTTCCAGGTCCTTAATAAAACCCGTCTTAACGGCTGTGCTATCCGCAAGTGCTTTATATAAATCTTCCGCTTGCTCACCACCAACGCCCCTGCCTCGCGGATTTTCTCCTTTAGAAAGTCCGAATCTGGTCTGGTTCGGCTCTCTTAATCCAGACAGCATGTATTTAGCTTGCGGTTCATTACCTTCTCGAATCTGATCAATAACACCTTGAAAAAATTCGACAATGGCATTATGACAGTCAGTCGACCAATAATCACTTCTTTTTGAAACAGCATATGGGTCAATAAACAAAGGGATGTCCCCGTTGTTAATAGGGACATCCACAAAATCAAGCTCGTATTGGCTTTTATTCAAGCGGAAATATTCAGAAAATGTCTGCGCCATTATAATTTTCATATTCATTTTTCATATTCATCTCTTGATTATCAACTCCGGCTTACGATCCTTGCATTAAAGAAATAAGACTATTCAATTCCGGTACGTTAGCACGTTGTGTATCAAGGGTTGCTTTTGGAAAAAACTTATCATATTCACCGAGCTCAGTCCGTTTTTTCTTATTCAAATAATTGGATTCAAACTCACTTTTGCACCATGCTGAAGTCTTGCCGGAAAAAGATTGTCCGGGCCTCAAAATTGCGAGTAATATTGCCTCTAAGCAGGGGGAATTTTCGAGCAGTTCAATTCCTTGCTGTTTTGCTTCCGTTCGCGCCTGATTCATTTCCTGCTCACCTTTGTCATTATCCAAAATCACGATTTTCCGATCAAACGCACCCGGCTCATTTACGGCATTAGTGATTATGTTTGTTGCTGTGCCACCTTTGCCATTACGGATTGTTACAGCGACTCCGCTGTCTCGAGAGTATAATCCGCGCAAATGCTTTAGGAACATCTCCTCACCAAGCCCTTCTCCATACATCAGCAAGGTTCGGCTGGCACTACGACGTTTTTTCTTGTAAGGATTTGTCCGTGACATGATTTTCTATGTTAAATCTTCGGAACAGCTCCATACGCCCCGGCGATATATTTTGAATAATAATTATCATCAGAACGTACATCAGATACCTCATCTAAGCGCCATGCCTCGCTTATACCGTTCTCATTCTTTTCGACCAATACAATTTGATACTTATCTAACTTACTTAAGAGCATATGACTATGGGTACTTAAGAGAAGCTGTGCGTTTTTAGGATTCGTCTCCGGCTGTATAAACAAGTCAAACAACGCCATAACCATTTCAGGGTGTAGATTTACATCAAATTCGTCAACAATAGCAATACTTCCTTTTTCAAGGGCCGCAAGAATACTCTTCAAAAGTACAAACAATTGCTTTGTTCCAAATGACTCATATTGAACAGGTAGATACAACGTCTGCCCATTAAACATGTGGGATGCTCGGACATTAAGAGAAAAACCGTTTTCCTTTTTTTCTTTTTTTATCTCAAATCCACTTAGTCCCAAGTCAAATCGGCAAAGCAATTTTTCTGCTTCCTGTTTAAGAGCACTGTTTTCACTAAAGAAATCAAAAGCTTCGCCAAGTTGTGCGATTGAATTTGGTAGCAAATGGTCTCCGATCCAACCAGCCTCAATGACATTTGTTTCTATTTGTCCCCAATATGTTGCTATCGTTTGACTTTCCGCATGATTAAGTCGAGCGGCAGTACCAATAACGCTCGCATTAGAACGCAAAAGATTTTCAAACCCTTTTGGCAAATCAAAATTATCTCCCTCAAAATCATATCGATTTTCTTTCACATTCCAGTTTCGAGAAAAAATCTTCTTGGTAGATTTTTTCTCTTTTGCAAAACTAGTGAGCTTTAGATCTTCGCTTAGAATCTTTTCTTTGGTGATAGTAAAAGCATAGGTATACACTTTTCCATCGACCTCAAAAACCACCGATAAGTCTGTCGGCTCATTCTTTTCGTCCCCAAACGCAAACGGCTGAACGACAATAGGATTCTCTGGCTTCATATTGAACGAATCAATAATCAACCATTTCAAAAACGGTAAAACTTTTAGCAAATTTGTTTTACCGGATGCGTTAGGTCCTATAACTGTTTCGACCTTCGAGAGTCGTACACCTGACTTGGCTACAAAATAGCCATTATTCTCTGGGGCATTACCATTTACCTCGAAAACAAGCGATGTTTCCTCACCAAAGGAATAGAAGTTTTTACATGAAATTGAATGAATCATATTTTTATATGTTTTACCTTTATTACCTCGACCTATCTCATACTAGCAGATAATAGATAGAATTGCAAGCTTTTCTACAATAATTTGTAGAAAGTGGAGAAATATAGGTATTTTCAAGCTATTTTACCTCCTCGGACTAGCCTGATTCTTAAGTTATACACACCCCTATAAGATTCAGCTTTCTAATGCCCTGATTATTTCTTTGGTAACATGCCACATAACGACGGGTGCGACAGCATTTCCCAAAGCTTTATAATTCGTCGTTCGTGATCCGGGAAGCACAAAAGAATCCGGAAAAGATTGTATGCGAGCTACCTCAAGGGGGGTGAACATTCTATACCTGCCATTTACCTGCAAAACCGGGTCGGTGCTGTTTAAGCTTACTTTTGCAAGATGTGCTCCGACTGTATTGCTTGGTTCATGTAATTTTTGCACCCGGCCCTTGTTCATGGTCTTTGAGTGTTTGGTTGCGGACATACCGTTGACAGCTTTTGCGCTGAAATAAAATTTTTCCTCGACTTCATGGTTGGGTAAAACAATCATAGAAAGTGGCACCGGATTGCTTTCGGTTACCGGCTTTGGAAATTCGAAGCGGTCATACGTTTTCTTATTCTTGAATCCTACAATAAACACACGTTCGCGTTTTTGCGGAACGCCGTAATGGGAAGCATTCAGAACCTTATATTTGATATGATAGCCAGCTCGCTCGAATTCTTTTATGATTAGCGGAAAAGCTTCTCCTTTGTTAGCCGACAGTAATCCTTTCACATTCTCGGCTACGAATACGGACGGTTTTTTGTCTTTAAGAATCCTGCACATTTCGAAAAACAATTTTCCTCTATCATCTTTATATCCGAGGCGGCGAGGATTCTGCGCCACTACCGAAAAAGATTGGCAAGGAAACCCTCCGGTCAAAATATCGTGATCTGGAACATCTTTTGATTTCAGTTCTTTTATATCTCTTACATCAATTTTCAGTGAAAAATTCGCATTATAAACATCGCATATCGATTTATCGAAATCCGTGGCATAAACTGTTTCCACCGGATGTTTTTTAAATCTTTTGCCCAAGTACGCGAAGCCGCCCTCCGCCCCTAGGTCCATCCCTCCGCATCCACTAAACAAGGAAACTATTTTGTATTTTTTGGTTATTTTCATACGAGTAATTTCTCCCAGTATCCTGATTTATCTGAGTACCTGATATCCGCTCCGTCACGTGGACTCATATCTAGCGTGTCAGATTTGTATTGGCCAACAGGATCTTGGATCAGGAACAGATTTACATCCTTGGACGAAATCATTAATCTATAAACAAAGTAGGTTTTTCTCAAACTATTGGCCGCACTCCATTCGCTCGGCGTCATATGAAAGTTACTCGTCGCGAGCTTGCCTCGACTGATGCTTGTCTTGACCTCGACATACCTGCGAATATCACCGATTCCTTCGAAAGACGAAATATCATATCCGACTGCGAATGTCTCCGGAATTTTCTTTATAAGATGCAATAAGTCTTCGCGCTTAAGCGTTACCATCCTGATTTTCTCGTGTTCGATCACGATTGCTTCACCTACATCTCCCACCTCTTTGGTTTTTACTTGTTCACCCTCTCTGATCATCTGCACTTTCATCAAAACTTCTTTAATGAATGCGCTCGTATCCCTATCTTCAGTGGTTTCGCTGGCTTCTTCGATAATTGAAAGGATGTTTGCTTCAAAGATACTTGAATCAAGCTTGTTGTTTACATGATGGAACCAATCTTGCTGAGTGGATACCACGTCAGCGAGTGATAGATCGCTCTTGGTGTACAAGGGCTGATAGGGTGCGAAATATGAGCCGTCGTTGATAAAAGCCTGTATCGTTTCAAGATTTACCGTGTTTAAATAATACTGATAGTTCTGCCTAAGTCTTACCAGATCGGCGAGCTCCATGTAATCGAGCACATCTCCTGCATAGCGGATAACATCTCCTTGAGAATCATATTCAATATCGTTTTTCCTGTTGGCCAAGATAAGCTCCGCTGTTTCCTTCGGAGAACGATTGTCCCTTGTAACCCTTAAGTCGTTAAAAATACAGTGGGTGGTTTCAGCTTTCGTCAAACCAAATTTTTCCGACTCGCCGACCAGTTTCTTGCCTTCAAGCATTACCTGCATAAGATATTTTGCCGGCTTGAATCTAATGCCGGCTTTTATGCATTCAAGAGTTTCGTGGGGTTTCAAATGACCTCCGGGATACTGGAAGTAGAAAAGAAAATATCGAAAAAATTCAATAAGGTCCTGCGATTCTGAAAGCAGAAGAGCCATGCGTCCAGGTTGGGATATATCCCCGTCGTGTTCGATCAGCCCGAATAAGGACGAAATCTCAGTACGCCAATTATTGATTGTCTTTAATTCTTTTGAAAAATTGCCGGGGTAGAACTTGATGGTGTTATTTAATTTCTGCTTGAAAGTTTCGTGTTCCTCTGGCTTGAGCTTTGCAATTTCTGTCGCCATATAGAAAAGCACGTTCTCGACATCGTTTTTGAAACGAGGACGGATGTGATGTAGTCTGAAAAAATATTCTTTTGGTGTTTTGTAAATACTTTTCATATCTTTTTATTTAAAGCTTTAGCCAGGGCTTTCGCTATCTGTTCTGCCATAAGCGGCGGAACCGCGTTTCCAACTTGCTTGTATTGGCTGGTTTTGGAACCCATGAACACGAAATCATCGGGGAATGATTGCAGTCTAGCAGACTCCCTAACCGTGGGTATCCGGTTCCATTTGTAATGGAAATGGTGCCTATGTCCGGTATCGATGGTAAAGCTTGGTTTGTTACTGCTGTATCGGGTCCAAGCTATATTGACACGGCGGGTATTTTTTAGATGATCCGGCAAATCTTTGTAATTGCCCCCGTCAGGCACAAGCGCAATGATGTCTGTTGTTTTTTGATCATGATTTGTTATCTCATGGTTAAAAATTTTATTAGACTTTTTTCTCATTTTCGCCTGATAATCCGAAACTGGTTTTTTCTTATTCTCTGTTCCATCCTTAACTGATCCTTCGGGAAGATCGGAAATAGCCTGTCCTGCGGTTGCTTTAGATTCAGGATCCGAAAAGGTTGGTTCGGGGAAAATAAAGCTGTTATGACCAAGGGTTCCCACAAATACGACACGCCTGCGGTTTTGCGGAACGCCGTAATCAGAAGCTAGCATGACTTTGTATTTGACCTCATAGCCAAGAGCTGTGAAATCCTTCAGGATTTTATTCTTTATTTTGCCGCCAGACATCGCTACAAGATTCGGAACATTCTCAAGGACGAATGCCTTCGGTCTCAACTGCTTCACTGTTTTAACAAAGCTGGTATAGAGTCCGTTACGAGGGTCATTTGGATTCCTTTTCCCTGAAATTGAAAATCCTTGACATGGTGGTCCACCGACCACTACATCGATTTTGCCAGTAATTTTTTCTAAATTCTTGGGATCGAAGTTTCCTAAATCCATCAGAATGCCTTTTGATCCGGGATGATTCCTCTCAAAAGTTATAAGTGAGTCTTTCCAGTTATCTATTCCTGCTACCACGTCAAAACCAGCTCGTACAAAACCGTAGGAAAGACCACCACAACCTGAAAATAGATCTAGAACTTTTAATTTATTCTTCATGTGTGTGCAACGTTACTTCCTTAAAGCCGCTTTGGGTAATAATTACATGGCCTGACAATCGGAATCCTAATATGTTTGCCGCCTCCAATAATTGCCAAGTAATTTTTTTATCTTCGGCCGATGGTTCAAGGCTCCCGGAAGGGTGATTATGTGCAATTGTGATTGATGATGCTGAAAGCGAAATCGCTGGTTCAAATATCTCGCGTGGGTGGACAAGACTGGAGTTGAGAGTCCCGATAGAAATGATGCGTCTTTCAATGATTTTATTTTTCGTGTCTAGATAAAAAACGGCCAAATGTTCCTTTTTGGAATCATAAAAATCAGCGCACAGTTTCCAGATGTCTTCAGGGGATTGGACTACGATGCCTTTCTTCTCATTCAGTCGGCCACTTAGCTCAATTAAAGCTAATATCTGGGAAATCTTAGCTCGACCTAGGCCATGTATTTTTTTAAAGTCACCTCTTGAAATATTTGCCGATCCCATACTCTCTATTTTGCGTAAAATCTCTCGACTCAAAGCTAAAACATTTTTTCCTTTAATGCCTGAGCCAAGAAGGATCGCCAAAAGTTCCGAATCAGAAAGCCGCATCGGTCCGTATTTTTCGAGTTTTTCTCGCGGTCTATCAACTTTTGGTAAATCTTTTATTTTCATAACTATTTTTTGATTGCCTCGTAGTCTCCCTCGTTGCCAATTACCCGGATGTAGTCCTCACAACCATCAACCGCAATAGTCTTACACTTGCAATAAGTCATCTTTTTCCGAGTATCACTAAAAATCTCATCAGCGCATTTCTTGCATTTGATGTAGATTTCTTTTTTGGCATTGTTGGCGATTTCCTTCATAAATTTATAGTTTTCTATAGCTTGTTGATCGGCCTTGCCCAATGCGCTCAATCTTTTTGAGTCGCATCAATTTATCGATTGCCTGCCTGACAGTCGGATAAGCGACTTTCGTCTGTTCGGAAATCTCACGCGGCGTAGCACTTTCAACTTTTTGGAGATAATTCCAAACAGCGAGCTGTTTTTGTGTGAGCAATCGTTCAATATTTTCTTTGGACAAAAGATCGATGGCCATCTCCGATTGTTTTAAGAAAATGGTCAAGAAGAAATCCAACCACGGAATGATGGTTTCATGATCTGTCTTAAATGTTTTTTGGCTCTGACGAAGCACAAGATAATAATCTGGCTTATTATCTTCAACAAATTTCTCATGCGAAACATAGGGCATATACAAGTATCCCTCTTTCAATAAAAGAAGGTTAGTGAGTACGCGGCTAAGACGGCCGTTGCCGTCTTGAAATGGATGGATCTGCAAAAATTCAACAAGAAAGTTGCCCACAATAAGAAGTGGATGATAACTCTTCTCTTCAAGAGCTTTTTGGGTCCACTCAACCAATTCCAGCATTTCTTTGGGAGCAAGATATGCCGGCGTGGTGTCAAAAAGCACGCCAATGGATTCTCCGGCGGCGTTTATCATCTGTACCTGATTTTCTCTTTTTTTGTAATCGCCTCGATGGCCTTCGTCCTTCTTTACATACTTCAGGAGTTCTTTATGGAAGTGTTTGATAGTGCTTTCATTGAATTTCAAACTTTTCCAAGAATTAAAAATATTCTCAAGCAATTCGTAATATCCTTTGACTTCCTGTTTGTCCCGATCAGTAAATTTTTGGATATCAATACCCCGCATGAGCTTCTCCACATCTTCATCAGAGAGCCTTGCCCCCTCAATACGAGTTGATGCTCCAGTTGAAGTAATCAAAACAGACCGTTTGAGACGACCTAATACCTGAGACGAGAGTTGTGCTCCGGCGATCCATTGCCCCTTTAACTCATCAATTCTTGCTATTTTTGACCAGATTTCAGCCGGTAAATGCTCTATCCGCTGGTCTAATTTGATGTTATTTGCCATATATTTAATCCGATATATCAACTATAGCGGATTATAACGAATAAATCAAACTCGCCGCTTATTATTAGTTAGGCCAACAAGTTGTAATAAGGACACCCGTATTACGACTTGGCAACAAAGTAGGCTAGTTTGCTTACATCTGGCAGAGCAATGTAAACAAACTTAAAGAAGTGTTATAATAAAATCAACAACTGAATAATTTCGCTCCAAGGGGCGACCTGAAAGGTATTCCGGGTCCAAGGGCTCGCAATCGATCACTTAACGGTGAAAGATTGCGAGCCCTTTTGTTTAGTTGTTTAGATAAAAATGATCATGAATATGAAAATGGTCTCAATGGAGACGAGCTACAAATTTGATATTGTTGCAACGAAAGACGCGGTCCGAGATGCTTTTACAACATTCGAACCGCCAAAAGAGCCCGTCAATAAAGGATTAACACCAGCTTTCGCTGATGTTAATCCTATCTGGCTCCGCGGGTAGGATTCGCCTCTCCCTACGGTCGAAATGCACCATTTTTCATTCAATCGCCTTGCTCTTGAGAAAAATGGGCACCTTCGGTTCGAATCCCACCCACAGAAAAACAGAAAACCCCTTAAAAGGGGTTTTCTGTTTTTTGCTCCGCGGGTAGGATTCGAACCTACGACCAAGCGATTACACTTGTTTGGTAAGTGGACTATATCATCTCCTTCTTCGTTAGAAGTTAAGGAGTCGGGCGCTTATGAGAGATTATTGTTGGGACTCACTCTCTAGTCTCTACACCTTCCTTGAAACTAAAACCCTTCAAGGCTTGGCTCGGTATTAGATTAACTTCTCCTTCACCGAATTCACCCGATTTTTCAATCCTGATTTCTCAGGAAAGCTGCCTGAAGCATGGATCTCTGCGTGGCAATTGCTACACAAAAGAATACACTTATCTAATTCTTTTCTTACCCTTTCCCAAGATTGTGTATATCCTTTTGACGCAACTCCGAAATCCTTGCCGCCAGGTTCTTTATGATGAAAAACTAAAGCAGTTTCACATCTATTGTAGCCACATTTCTGACAAGCTCTTCCCTTATATTCAAGAGACATTTTCTTTATATCCTTTCGTCTCTTGTCTACAAAGTACTTAAGCTTGCAGTTTACGCTACAGAACCTGCGTCGTGGTTTCATAATAGTGTTAACGCAAACATGATAATTACATTTCATGATTACATTATACCCTATTATGAGCCAAACTTTGACAGTCGCCTGCGCTACCACTGCGCCACCGCGGAATATGTTTTCCAATGAACTAACGCTCCTCAATCGTAATTGAGGAGCGTATGTCTATGGTGTCAGATACACCACACACATACGCTACCCATATGCACTCCCACAGCGCCCCTCCGTCGCCTTGCGCTTTCACGCAGGCGGCGGAGTGCTCTATGGTAATCTCCCGGTACCGGTGTTGCCCGACATTGCGGACAATCGGCTACCGAAAAACAAGAATGGAAAGAACAAAGCATATCAATTATATACTTTTTTCGCAACCCCGCGCAACAGAGAACCTTTCCTTAATATCCTTCGAGCCTACTGAGCTTCTTATGCGCGCGGATCTTTTCAAGCGCTTTCGCTTCGATCTGGCGGATGCGTTCGCGGGTAACGCCAAACTCCTTTCCCACCTCTTCAAGTGTATGAGTAATACCGTCCTCGATGCCAAACCGCATATGAAGGATCTTTTGTTCTCTGGGACTCAAGTCGGACATAATATCTTTCAGCTGATCTCGTAAAAGATGGCGCGCGGCGCTTTGTGATGGGATAATTTCTTTCTCATCTTCGATGAACTCACCGAGCGTTGAATCCTCGCTATCATCACCAAGTGGCGTTTCAAGTGAAATCGTTTCTTGTGAAATTTTCATGATGTGACGGACCTTTTCAACCTCAAGCTCCATTTCTGCCGCAATTTCTTCGGCAAGAGGCTCTCTACCAAGGTCCTGGAGAAGACGGCGCTTCACCTGCGTAAACCGAGAGATTGTTTCCACCATATGTACTGGAATGCGGATGGTGCGTGCCTGGTCTGCCAGTGCACGCGTAATTGCCTGCCGAATCCACCACGTCGCATACGTTGAGAATTTATATCCTTTTCGGTAATCGAACTTCTCTACCGCCTTAAACAACCCCATATTTCCCTCTTGAATAAGATCAAGCAAGGTAAGATGCGGGCTTCTTCCTGCGTATTTTTTAGCGATACTTACTACAAGGCGTAAATTTGCTTCGGTAAGCTTGCGCTTTGCCTCTTCATTCCCCTGCTCGATCTTTCTTGCAAGGTCTTTTTCTTCATCGCCATTCAGCAACGAGATTTTACCGATCTCACGCAAATACATCTGCACAGAGTCCTGCGCGGCATCATCCTTGGCGTCTGACTTTTCTTTGATCTTTTTCTTCTTCTTTTCTTTTTTCGCGTCCTTTTTTTCTTCTTCCTCTTCGTCTGGAATTTCGAGAAGGTCGCGCGCATCCATGAGCTTTATGTTTGCATCACTCAAATGCTCATACAATGTTTCAAGCATTGAAACATCTTGCTCGATATGCGGCATCATATGTAAAATTTCTGTATAGGTTACAAACCCGCGAAGCCTTCCCTTTGCAAGAAGCTCGTTCATTGCTTTCTCCTGCGCATCTGCTTCTGCTACCTTTTTTCTCTTTGGGCTTGAGATAAACCCCTCTTGTTTATGAAAAGACTTGGTCAACGGTTTTTTTGGTTCCACTTTTGCCGGCTCAGCTTTTTTAACGACGCGTTTTTTTGCCGCTGACGCGTGCTTTTTTGGATTCTGCTTTTGCTTTTTCTTTTGTTGGATTTTTGGCTTCTGCTTCGCCTTTGTCTTCTGCACCTTCTTCACTGCTTTTTTTGCGGGCTTTGCCATGACGTTATACGTTATTTTGCTACCGCGGTCTGCGGCATTAATTTTGATTTCTTTGCGCTTAATATGTTTACCTCTTGAAATAACTGATCGGAGAGCGCGGCATCGTTTTGTGCCTCTGCCTTTCGTAATGCGAACTCACGCTGACGAAGCTCGCTTTCTATAAGCTCACGCTCGATGCGTGACGCAGAAAAAATAATTTCTTGCCCGATGGTCTCATATGCAGAGATCTCAGACATCAATAAAACTTCGTTAAAAATGTCCTGCGCAGCAGGAGTCATTGCTTCATCGAACTTTCCTGAATATCCGTTGATTTTACCATATTTCATAAATAAGTCAAACACTTCACGAGTAGGGGTAGAAATTATCTCTTTTCCTATATTTTTATCCTTCTGAATGAGATTAAGGAATTCAAACTGAGCAAGCGTATCAAATGATGCAATAAACGCCACCTCGTCTTTTTGGGCGTACATAACTGCCATAAGGTGCTCCAGAAACTTATCTACTATCGTGCGTTTTACCACCACTTTTTCCTCTGCTTTGGGTGGCGTAACGCCATGCTCGGGGAAGCTCTCCTCTGTTTTTATGCGTTTCATTTCTTCCTCTAAATATTCGACTTTTGTACCTAACCGTATAGAGAGTTGCTCGAGCCAATGATGTATTTCTACTCTGTTGGGAAGTTTCTTGATTTGCGGGAGCAGTGTCGCTGCAATACGTTTTTTGTCTTCTACTTTTTTAGGATCATATTTCGCGAGAGTGGTTTCAAAGTAGTATTCCATTACCGATACCGCGCGCGCAATCTCTTCTGCAAGCTTTTTGGGATGGTCGACGACAAAATCAGCTGGATCCTTTTCTCCCGGAACTTTTGCGACACTCACCACAAACCCCTGGTCCCATGCGAGCGCGATACTTTTACGCGTTGCCATATCACCAGCCGGGTCTGCATCGAACAAAATACAAATTTTTGTGGCGTAGCGCTTGAGCGTCGCAAGCTGATACGCAGTGAACGCCGTACCTGATACTGCAACACTATTCTTCACCCCGTCCTGATATGCCATGATCATATCCATCTGCCCCTCTACGAGCACCGCTGTTTCTTCTTTCCGGATTACCATCTTTGCTTTATCGAGCCCATACAACACCGTGCTTTTGTTATACAGTACGGTTTGAGGACTATTTACATACTTCCCCTCCCCTTCTCGCTCCTTAATATAGCGACCAGTGAAGGCAATGATGTCGCCGTTGGCATCTGCGATCGGGAACATAATTCTCCCACGGAAGCGATCGTAATATCGTTTTTTTCCTGCCTTTTCACTCAAGATCGTAAGCCCTGCCTTTTCGATCATTTCGGCCTTATGCCCTTTGAGCGTCAGGAATTGATATAGCCCTTCCCATGAATCAAGAGCATATCCGATACGGAACTCGCTCATTGTTTCTTTGGTCATGCCGCGCTTTGTGAGATACGCGCGCGCTTCCTCGCCCGCTTCACTCTCGAAATTATTTTGAAAATACCTCGTTGCGGCAGCGCAAATCTCAAGCAACTGCGTGCGCTCGGTTGCAAGCTTTGGGTCCTGTGCTCGTAGGGTTACTCCCGCCTTTTTTGCCAAAATACGCAATGCATCGACAAACTCTACTCCTTCCATTTTCATCACGAATTTGAAAATATCACCACCTTCGCCACAGCCAAAACAGTGCCATATCTGGCGCGAGGATGAGACGTGAAATGAGGGTGTTTTTTCGTTGTGAAATGGGCACAATGCACGCCAATTTGCACCTGCTTTTTGCAGGCGAATATATCCCGATAGCACCTCGTGGACATCAAGCCTTGATTTAATTTCTTCAGAAGGAAAGCCAGCCATAACTACATGTGCGCGGCATTATAAAACAAACGCCTTTATTGCGCAAACGGTGTTTCACCGCACTACTTCGAGAACCAGCCGATAAGCTGAGTGTGCGTAATATCCTTGGTAATACCATTCAGCTCTCTGTGACTCTCTTTGTCGATATCGATGATAGCATAATGTGACTCTCCTTCCTCGGACACCTCTACCAGTACGCTGTGCGTATCGGGCACCAAAGAAACTATACGAGTTGCATGCTCGATACTCTTTCTATTCGAACCATCAAGCTGTACCGCATATACATCACCATCCGAGGCAAACACCACTTTTGACTTATCGGCTGTAAGCAAAACACTGCTCACTTTTTCTCCTGGCAATGCAAGAATATCTGTTCTTTCTTTTGTTGTGATATTAAACGTAAATATACTCGTTGCATCTGCCGCAACAAAAAGCTCATGCAACGGATAAAATTGTCCTGCGCGCACGCCAGAGAACGATGCAACCGTCGCATACGAATACCGTTGCACATCAATCGCCCGCACCAGTGCTTTGCCATTCTTTATGCTTGTACAATATGCTTTTGCGCCATCCACTGACCATCCATTAAAATCGCACGCTTCGGAAGCAGGAGAGCTTATTGGCCAAGCGAATACGTCTTCGTTTTTTTCAAGGTCACGAATCGTAAGGATTCTCGTACCGAGCGAAGAAAATTGCTTGAAGTACAGCATCTTTTTCCCATCGGGAGAAATAGTGAAGCGTGGATCTTGCGGCACAAAAAAGGAATTAGCCAGTGGCACCGATCCCCCGTCTCGCGTAATCAGTATACTTTGTCCAGAATCAAGAAATACTGCGAAATTTTCACCATACTCTACTATTGTCGGGGTTGCCTCACTTTTACGCCATGGGATTGAAAAAACCTCTTCCTTTGAAAATGGAGCGTAATATACCTTAAAAATTTTAAGGCGCTTATCGGTCGAAGACACTTCGCCTATAAGGAAGTACTCGCCACGCGGAGTAGCTTCTCCGCGTGCAACCGAGGAGACCGCCTTCACTGCAGGCGCCACGACCGTAGACGGTCCACCACCGCTGCTACTATCACTACCAATAAACTGATATGCACCTAAAAATACTACCCCTGCAATAAATAAAACAACTACTAAAAGCGCAATCCAAAGAAAAGACTGTCTCCTTTTGAGAGAGCTGTGGTACTCATGATCCGATTGTACCGGTTGAAATGGCATTCCCCTATATTATACACATTCCTTACCAAAAGATACAGAATTACCCTGTGTATTACTGCTTCACTTTCTCAGCTTTTTTCACATCAAGAGCCCTTATGAACGATTCTGCCTGCTCCGCGAGCGAAGGATCGCCCGCAACGGCTTTCTGAGCTGATGCAACCGCCTCATCATATGCACCAAGTGCCGCAAAATTCTCGGCCAGATCGATATACGCACGCACATCCAAGTGTGTATCAGCATTGAAAATAGCACGCGTAGCAGTAAGCGCTTGCTCATGTGCACCCGCCTTACGATATGCGAGCGCAAGGCGTATCTGAAGATCTATCACGTTAGGATTTAATACAACTGCTTTTGCAAGCACTGTCACCGCTCCTTGGGAATCCCCCGCAAGCATCTTTACCTCTCCCCACTGAAGATATAGCATCGGCTTGCGTGGCGCGAGCTCTTGCGCGCGGGCAAGTATTTTATCGGCTTGCATGTGTGCATCAGGAATATCCACTGACGCAAGCGCATCGGCATTGCCACTTAAAAAAGTAGCATAGTAAAGATAATTTCTAAAATTGAGCGGACCTCGCGCGATGCTATTTTCCATTTCTTGTATCACAAATTCACCGGCGCGCCGCCGTAATGCTTCATCTGTAATGCGTTCTTCGTGCAGTAGGTCGCTTACATAATCTGCGAGTTTCCCACGAATCTCCTCGCGCCCAAAATTACTGTAAGCAAGCGCACGCTCAAAGTGCCCCAGTGCTTCATCCGCGGACGATAGTGAGGTCTGTAATGCTCCAACCGTATGGTACGCGCCAAGCGCCGGACGGACATCTACCCAATACACCATGCCCGCAAAGAGTGGGAGGAGAATGAGAGCGGTCTTGAGTGAGGGATTGTAAAACTTCCTCGCCTTATCCTCCGATGCGTGCGCACCCTCCTCGCCAAGCGTGAACCCACTACCTGCAAACGCACAAAATATAAAAAACGGGAGATATGTCACCAAGCTATCAAACACAAAAATATTTTGCGTGAAATACGCAGCAATCAATGCAAACGAAAACATCCCGATCCAATACTTTTCAGGGGCGGAGCGTGCAAACGTAATAATACGAAATACGAGGTATATAAAAAGAGCGGCGTACGCCAGAAGCCCTGCAATACCCATGGTTGTCGCGATATCGAAGAAAATATTATGCGCGTGATCAAACCAATTTTCGGTTGGATATAATTTTGGATTGTAATATTTATCAAACACGAGATTATAATTCTCAGGCCCCCACCCGAGTATCGGGCGCGCCATAAACCCCTCCCACCCTGTCGAAACAGAAAGTAACCGTGTTTGCACTGTAGCGTCAGAGAGTGAAATCGATGAAAAGCGCTGGAATGACTGATATATTCCCCCTCCCTCAAGCATTACCACCGCAAGCAGTGCAAATGCAATTATGGCGAGCGCCCATTGTATGTGCTTTTTTTTGATAAGCGCTACGCGTATTGGCTTAAACAGATACGCGAGAAAGAGCACTATACCCGCCACCGCGAGCCCAACTGCCGCACCGCGTGTGCCCGTGAAATAAATAATGACCACATTAAGCGCAATCGAAATTGCCGCACCTACGCGGAACGCAAGACGGCTCTCCTTCATAAGCAACATACATGCAAAAAATATTGCAAATAGTAGATACCCTGCGACAAACGCCGCGTTGCCAATCGTAGAATCAATGCGGTCGATTCCCGCATGGTAAACCCATCCGATACCAAGTTTTTGCCCTACTCCATACAAACTCACCAGTACGCTTGCGAGTACGAACGTGCGTAAAAGCCACAACCAATCTTTTTGTGATACGAATACCGACCGCACTATTAGATACAGCGCTACAAAATGAGCCATAGTAACCACTGAGAGCATTCGCTCGTAGGTGCCAAAGAAGCTTCGTGCCGGATCTACCCCTAACGCTGCAGCGAGGACATATACGCCAAAAAATGCAAGCACAAGCTTGGTAAGGATGTCGAATTTCGGCGCATACTTCTTATCGAGTGAAACCGCCAGAATATAAAAGAATAGCGCGACCGTGACCGCAATTTGAAAAAAAAGCGTCTTGGGAACAATAAAGGGAAAGAAAAACGGTGCGGAAAGCACCAACGGAGAAAACAGCGAGGCAAGTATTCCCCCTTTTGCGATATTCACATATAGTTTTTTTACATCTTCTCTATTCATATATTATTGCTGTGCCACCTGTGCTGCTCGCGCATACCACACTTGTGCTTCCTCTTGCATACCGCGTTTTTCGTATTGCTGTGCGAGCCAGCCCATTTCCTTTTCACTTACCAATGGAAGTCCATTTTGCACACCTTCATCAAGCGCATAAAATGCCTTGTCTTCATTTTCTACTAAGCTGTATGCAATAAATGCAACGCGATAAAAATCATAAAACTTTTTGCTTTTTGCTATACCTTCTTCTGCGCGCTCAGCTGCGCCAGTATAATCACCCTCGATCAGTGCGCGCTGCGCAAGCACTAACGGCACCTCAAGGCGCTCGGGCGCGAGCTCCTGAGCCTGCGCAAGAACACCCTCAACTCGCTCGTCGTTTTCGATACCAAGCAGAAGCTGTATATTATACAACCTGCCAAGCTCACTGTAGGCAAGATAATCATGAGGATGCTGGCGTATATACGCATCGAGCTCGCGCATGGCAAAGGGAAGAAAATCATCGGTGAATTCTTGTGGCGATTGCCTTCCGAATGTCTGATAAAAATTAAACGCATATACGGCAAGTGATTTTTGCACCGTGCCCTTTCCGTATGTTGAGATGCCGAGTGCTCGCTCATATATATCCGTTGCCGCCACAAGCACACCATGTGGCTCCACTTCTCCGATGCGCTGTCGCAGATCATCCGCGTCAGAAAGTGCGCGATCAGCGAGGGCGGGGCGTATATTCACCGCCCACCCCACATATGCGAGCGCGAGAAATACGGTGAGCGCGGTTACTGCAAAAGAAACCGTAAGCGGCTCTTGTGTGGCTTGTGGCACATGAGGCTGATCTTCGCGGGTGTGCGTAATGCGTGCCGTGACATATCCGAATACTAAAAAGAGCGGTAGAAAGGATGTAAGTGTGTCCATATTGAAAAACCCCTGCATACCATACATCACCACGAATGCACCAAGAATAATCGAAGTATGCGCACCGAACGCACCCTCACGTCTCCCCTTCCATAACAAATATAAAAACATCATGAACATACTGATATATGCAAGCACCCCAATACCCCCCGCAGTCGCAAGCTGTTCGATGAGTATGTTGTGTGCACGATCGAATTCGGTCTCCCCTATTTCGTATGTATAAAACCCCGGGTCAAAATATTTATTGAATACGACTTTAAAATTCTCAGGACCCACGCCAAGAAGCGGTGCATCCAAAAAACCTTTCCATCCTGCTTCCCATGAAAAAAGACGCGTACGCGTCGTAACATCAGAAAATGAGAAAATGGCAAGACGGCTAATACCCACTTTTACACCAAGGCTAGTGTGGGCAAGCCCAAGCACTGCGCCACCCACCAACACAAATGTAATAAACAATGCAACAAGAAGCATCTTTATTCGTTTTGTCTTGTGTTCATACCAGAAAATATATCCGCACCCCATCACCATGATCCCCGCCGCGAGCGCAAGCATCGCCGCACGCGTGCTGGTGAGCATCGCGACCACGACATTCACCATAGCAATTCCGCCGAGCGCGAGCCTCCACGGGCGCGCAAAAAATGCTCCAAGCGCGAGCCATAGCGCAATTGCCGCATTCAGCAAGAGATAGGTTGCGAAAAACCCGGCATTGCCAATAGTGCTATAAATACGCCCTATGTCTTCAAAGAAGAATTGATACACGCCGTAACCGGCGGTCAGGAAACTCGCCCCCACCGACACCGCCAGTAGCCACCGCCATGCGCGATCTTCGCGCACCACTGCACTCACGATAACAAAAAATATGAAGAAGTGAATAATCGTGATAAATCCCCAGTGTCGGTCAAAATCAGAAAAGAAGCTTCGCATCGGATCAAGCCCGAATACTCCCGCAAGTGCCTGTGCCCCGATGAATACCGCAACAGCCCAGAGCATTGGAGAAAGCTTGGGCGCATACGCGCTATTTCTCAGCACCAAAAGAAAATATACAAAGAGCATCGCCTCAACGATCAAGCGAAAAAGGAACGTCTGCGGTGCAACATGCGACGGATAGAAATACACAGAAAACACCAGCGGCACACACAATGCCGCGCCTGTAAGCCATTTAATGATGGTTACGAGAGTATTGTCGCTCATGGTCTATATACTACATCTTTAAGGTTATTCGTGAAAGTATTATTCGCTGCTTTCAGAAAATCCTCGGTAAGCACAGACGCTGATTCCGTGCCAATACTGATACCGATACCGCCGATAGTTTCCCGTGAATTTTTTATCGCTTCTTTCGTATTGCGAATATCGGAATTTGCAATCGTCGGCCACGAATTGCCTTCTATGAACACCGCAATCGCAAGATTCTTATCAAATGTTGCATGCGAGATTGTCGGGCTTGCATCTTGTATAAGCAGGGCTCCTTTATACCCCATACACGGCCCTCCAAAATATGCGTATGGACACAGGTTCTCCCCACTCCCTCCGTAACGAATGTGTACATATTCCAGAATAGAATCAGAAGAAGTTGCACCAATGAATTGGATATTTTTCCACGCTCCTGACACCAATGCCCTACCGTCGCCACTGTCATACCCATCACTGTCATCCGCGGATGCGGTGAAAATAATCGGTCGCTCCGCGGTGCCTTGCGCTTTCAATACGCCACGAACTATCACTGGATTTGCAATGCTCTTAATAACGGTGCCCGGCTCGATGGTCAGCGCACCGCCTTCGGTTATCGTGATACCATTGCGGAGAATATAGGGCATGGTATCGGCACGCAGTGTTTTTACCTGCTCATCCCTCGCCACAAGATAGATATAAAACCCACCTTTATGCTCGCTGTCCCGGTTATTCGTATTTTCTAAATTAAGATCGCCGTAGGAGCGAGTAAACTCGCCGTTTTTCCAGTTACTCGTAAATATATTGTCTTTTACAATAAGTGGCGTGCTCGTTGCGGATTCTGAGCTTATGCCGATCCTATTATCTTCAAAAATATTTGCGATAATATCTGCCGTAGAGCTCGCATCTGCGATGCGTATGCCTGCCCCATAATACATTTCCGAATATGTATCCTCCGGAGCAGTGGTATTTTTTATTGTATTGCGCGTGATGAACGGGTGCGCACCATCTTCCACATAGAGAGCGACCATGTAATTTTTATCAAACACCGAATCAGTAATGCGCGGGCGCGCCCCAGAGGTGGCGAGAACACCGGTGATTTTTCTATTTACCAGCTGCCCGCCGTATTTCATGTGCGCATACGATACCACCGATGGGATTGTGATATTATAAAAATGAATAGCGCTCCAATCAGCGGGATTTGGCTTTGTTGCTGAACCGTTTTGATTGGAGTCGATACCATCTACTTCGTCATCTGAAAACGAAGTGAATATTATCGGCTCCTCTCCCGTACCTTCCGCACGCAATGCTCCGTATACGTTCATGCCAGCGGTGCTTGCAAATTTCACTACCGTACCCGGCTCAATGGTAAGCGTTGCGTTGTTAGAAATCGAGAGCTCAAGTGGCGAAACATAATACGGGCTGTACGCCTTGCGCCACACCGTATCTTCAGCAATGCTTCTTGTCGGTGTGTAATATCCAGTCACGCTGTTTTTCATGCCCGGCGTACCAAGGATGTCGCCATCCTTTGCGTCTTTTGCAAACGGCGGTGTGAGCGCTTCCGAATATGTTTTCCAATTACTCTGACTCGCGCCTGACGCATGGGGGCTTACGCGTTCCAATGAACGGCGCTCTTCTTTTTTGCTTGCAAAGAGCCAATACCCGAAATCAATATAGTCCACTGTGGTAGTTCCATTGGTAGTTTTCTGTTTGAGATAGAGGTTCCCCTCGGGATAGGAATCAACCAACACGCCTTTATGCGAAGAATACACCATGTTCTCCGCCTGATCGGTGGTCGTGCTTACGGTACGCTCAAGAAGAAAATATCCTTTTGCAGGAATCACTCCTTTCAAGGTAACGGAAAATTTTTGACTCTTGCTTTCAAGCGTCCATTTGTTGGCAGGGTCGAGGTCGAAGTCGATATCGCTGTTTGTTTTATTATACAGCTCTATCCATTCATCATTTGCCGCCGCCTTTGTGCCCATCCATGCAATTTCATTGATAACGATTGGCGCACCATCAATGATCTCCGGCTCTACAATAATCACAGGTTCGGTTGATGTTGCCGTATCAATCACCTCCTCCGTCGTAGTTGCGGTATCAGTAACCGTATCGGGCGTTGAAGTTGCGGTGCTATCGGTCGATGTCGCTGTGGTATCTGTTGTCGTAGAAGCCGCAAAAAAACTAAGCGGCTCTTGATCCTCCTCTGGTGGAGTAGCAACAAGCGCATCAGGAGAAACACCGCTCACATAAGCGCTCCCATGATACACAGGAGTGGTCGTGGTAGCTGTGGACAGATCAGCACTATTTACGACGTCCGACGTCGTAAATTCACTTGCAGAAGTTTCCACGACCTCAAGAAGCGGAGCATCCGATGGACTCACCGGTATGTCTTGGGCAATATCTTGCGCGCTTGGCGCATCCACCACCACGGGAACGATTGGGACCTCATATGCAATAGGGTCGACAGCGATAATTGTTTCGGGCTGCGGTTGCGCGGTCGCTGGCTGTAATGTCGGCTCCGGCAATGGTTGCGACGCCGTCTGCGTCATCCCCTGCCCTTCCGGCTGCGCGTTTGTACTGATTAGCCCGCTCAACTGCGCAGGAAGGAAATTTATATAAAAAACCATCGCAGAATCATATGCATCCATTAGCGCCATTGCCACATTGGAAAGAGGGGTGCTGGCGATCATAGCGATATCTCCCCACATATATCCGATATTACTCTTGACGCTACTCAATCCCACTACACTATTTGCCAAAAGATTAAATTTTTTCGCTTGTTTTTCAGCATCAATCTGCTCAAATTGTTTTACGAAATAATCTATAACGCCCGCGCTATACCCAACTGCTTTCGGAGATAATAAATTCCAATAATCGGAGTGAATTTGAGGATCGTCGATTGCGTAAACTGGATTAATTACATCCGGATTATCAGAAAAAGCTAAATAATATTCATCTCCATTAATATTACTTATTAAATATGTCCTATATTTTCCATCATTAAATATCCTTTTTGTTTTAAATTTACTAACATCTCTAATCGTATCCTCGCTAAAAAAATTATTATGAGAATATAAGGCAAGCTCATCAAATGTTTGATCGATGCTTTGTATCGGAATAAAACCTAGTCTCTTGAAATCGATGCTTCCATTCTGTTTTGCCCAATTTTCATAAGGGTCGCCTTGGGAATGAGAGTCATTTCGCGTATGCGCCGGCACCGACATGTCTTGCATTAAATGTAAAATATGTCCGATACCTTGATATGCGCGCTCTTTATTGCCATTACGATAATTTTGCAAAATTGCCGGCTCTGAATAATCTCCGGCATTTGCAACCCATCCAGTCTGCGTCTGCGCCCATTCTTTTGCTGATATACCATTAACCTGACCGAATCTTTCATCGATGTCATTAAGTCCGATCCCTGTCGTCGGATCATAATAATGATTCAGATATCTCGGAAAAGCATCTTCATCGACAGAGCCCAATATAATCCAAGTTATTTGCTCTTGAGAGAGAGTTTTCCCGGTATAATTTTGATATATGTTTGTCGCCGCCGCACTAATTTGCGGATGCGTTATTAAATTGTCATACCCAAAAACCGCTCCAACAATAAAAAGAAGTGCGAAAAATGGCAAGAAATATTTAATCTTCTTTATCTTTTTTCTCATTTTAGATATTCTCTATCTTCCAGTAGCCATTTAAATCTTTAATAAACCTGACATTGTTTTTATTTTCAGTCCCCATATTAATATCATAACTAGCATAATTTCCGCTTTCCTCTTCTTTTGTTATTTTCTCAGGAATTTTACCTCCCCACTCCCTCATGTTTCCCTCATCGCTTAAAATCTTTCTGAATGTTTCTCTATGCTCCTCTGATATTTGTTCTAGCGCTAATTCGAGATCACTGTCAATCAACGCCTGCCGAAATGCTGTATATACTTCTTCAGGTGTATTTTTTGCTTCGGCTTCATAGTATTGCGGAGGGAATTTCTGCGCTAATTCTTCTTTCGTATACCAAGCGCCGCCCCATTTCACGACATCGCCACGCTGGATTTTGATGTAGGCATACACCATGCTAACAGTATAATAAATAATTATCGCGCCCGCGATAATCGCTGCGATTTTTAGACCTCTTGGAATTCTTTTTTTGTTTTGTTGATTTTGTTCTTGTGGCTCCATAGATTTAGTTTAAATGTTTAAAAGTATTAAAGTTTAAAAAATGCGGTGTGCGTAAGTGAGCGTCGATGTATCATGGCTCAATGATTCAAATGTTTAACAGTATAAAGTTTAAAAATGCGGCCGCACGAATTGAAGGTTTAAAAACATAAAAGTTACTTATTTGGAAACGGATAATTTGCGGGAAGAAGACCGCGGAGCTGTTTCTCAAATTCTTCGCGTTCTTTGTCAACTGGCTTTTTGAATTTTAGACCTTTATACTTTGATACTTTTAAACTCTCGATGAATTTAGAAATAAGCGAGGAGGTAAATTGGCATAGCTCCGCACACTTTTTAAATTCCGCCTTTGCAATATACTCCTGGTCTAATGCTACATATAGCTGAGCGCGCACTTCGCCACATGAGGCTTTTGCGATATACAGAAAATATACTGTTTCTTCCTTACTCCCCCGCTCAAATCCTTCAGCGATATTGGAAAGAACTGAAACCGCGGCGCGCGTAATCTGGTCGGCAAGGCCGCGATCTTTGGTAAATGCGGGCTTGCGCATGAACGAATAAATACAATTTACCAACTCGCGGGACTTTTGCCACACAAACAGATCTTCGAATGATTTAGCGGTGCTCATAGGAAAATAGAAAAGTTTAAGAGTTTAAAAGTATCAAGGTTTAATGACCTAAAAGACATAAGGTTTAAAATCATCAAAGCGAATTTATAAAGTTATCCACAGCTGGTTTTTGGGTGGGGTCGAGCTTTGCTATTGCTTGGGCGTGCTCAATTGCCCTCTCTTTGTTACCGAGCTTTGCATATACTACCGCCATATTCATGTGGAGACGGACTGCCTCTGTATCGTCTACCCCCGCTTGCAGCATGCGCTGGTCTATATAGATGATCTTTACGAGGTTTTGTTGCTGGACGTAGTACTTCTCTGCCCATAGCACTTCTTTTGCGGTACGAATGCCCTGGCCGAGGTACAGTGCCCTTTCAAGGTATGGGATGCCCTTCTCGTCGATTCCCATGAAATGATACGCTTGCGCTATCTTCCATGGCGGCACGGGATGGTCAGGGTTCTTCTCTGACGCAGTGGTTAAAATCTCAATGGACTTTTCGTAATTCTTTTTTAAGAACTCCGTTTGCGCGAGCGCGAATTCAAACTCCATTCTACCCGGGCTTATTGCGATGGAATTACGGATGATCTCTTCGATCTCTGGAGATGCCATACCGGTGCGGGAAAGTTTTAGGTTGTACAAGTCAGAGAGCTGGAGTCGATACAACAAGAGATACTGGTTAGTGCTGTCGATGCCTTCTTTTAATGCGGCAATCGCTTCATCAAGATACGCGTCAACGCTCGACGGAAGTTCTTTTACCTCGATACCCTGGACATGCTTTGCCACCGCAAGCGCCATACGGCTTCGCGCTTCGTTGTCACCATAGGTATGATACGCGAGCGCCTTTCGATAATACTCCATCGTCTGATGAATATCATATCTCCCGCTTTCCGCCTTTGAAATATAATATGCCTCTGCCGCTGGGCGCGCAGTGAAAAAATAACTTAGTACAAGAACACCGATAAGGGGTACGGCAAAAAACGATACGTTCACTGGCTCACCGCGTACCGCGGGAACATCTTGCTCTTGCGAAAAGCTGTTGAGATACGCGAGAGCGACAATGAACATAAGAAACGCCGAGAACGAATCAAACAAGAAAACATTCTGTGCCGCGTACGCGATAAAAAACAATGCGAACACAAACGCATGCGCCGCGCTGAGTTTTCCTTTTTTATACAGCGAGATGATCGTATAAAACGTTGTGGCAAAGAGCAAAAGATACGCAAACAAACCCGCCCATCCGTGCGTCACGAGCATATCGATATAGATGTTGTGCGCGTGATCAAACCACACCTCCGAGCGCTCGTAGGAATAAAATGCCGGGTCAAACTGCTTGTTGAACGCCAAAATAAAATTATCCGGGCCCACGCCAAGGAGTGAGGACTCCTTTACGCCCCCAAGCGCTGATTTCCATGCAATAAGGCGCGTCTGCACCGTTACGTCATACAGCGAGATATTTGCGATGCGTGAAATGAACGACCCGCTCTTCCCTGCAACGGCCGGCGCGTCGAAACGCCCTATGTCATAAAACTGCTCTTGCGTTATGCGCTGTGTCTTTTCAAACAGCGACCCCTGCGAAGCAAGCAACACCGCGCCCAGAAGCGAAAGGGCGATAAACGAGATCGCGCCGATCTTCAACACGCGTTTCTTGGAAAATACCGCGAGCAGTACCGCGCCCGCAAAAAATGCCGCCGCAAGCCCCACTGCCGCACCGCGAGTCGCTGTTGCTAATATTGCAAACAATGCCGCAAGTGAAAGCGTGGCGTATAAAAAGCGGTGAGAATATCCCATGCTCCCCTGTAGCCTATTACTCAACCAAAAAAGAAACGCAAAAAAACACGCGAAGAAAAGATAGCTTGCAAAAAACGCCGGATTGCCAACGGTACTCATAATGCGTGGGGCGCTGCCACTCATCAAAAGCGAACCGACGAATTGCACGATGCCAAACGCTACGGAAAGCGCGGCGACCATAAGCGCGAGCTTGATGAGCCTCGCCCACTCCTCTTTTGTTTTGAACATACCGGCGAGCACCACGAAAAACAAAAAGAAATGCGCAAGCGAAAAGAGCCCCCACATGCGTTCAAAATTACCGAAAAAACTGCGATATGGGTCGAGCCCGAAAAGCGTCGAGAGAAGTAATACTAAGAAATAAAAAGACAGCGCGAGAAGGAGCGCTGTCTTTTTGGGGCGATAAGCAGAGTTTTTCAGCGCAAGCACCAGATAGAGCGCGACGATGATCTCGACAAGTATCTGGAATAAAAAACCACGCGAGGTGGCAAACGGGAAAAGAAATAACGGGATAACTATAAGCGGCAAAAAAAGAACGGCGTATACGCCGGCCTTAATAATGGAAACAATGGTACTTTCTCGAAACAACATGAAATATTTATGCCTTCAGCTGAATACCAATTTTTTCTGCAAGCTGCAAAATCCAGCGCTCCATTCTATCAACCTTATGCGCCAACATTACCATCTCCTGAAAATAGGTGTCTGACTTCTTCGCATAACCATCAACAGCGGTTTGGAGCGTGTTGAAATCGTGCTTAAGCTCGGTGTGAACATTGTCAATCTTTTCATGGACTTCCTCAAGCTTTTCATACACATCATCGAACCGCCGGTCAACTTGTTCGAACCGCTCATCAACCCGCTGAAAGCCATTATCCATTTTCTCATGGACTTCATTAAACCCTCTTCCCATCATAAGGGCGAGATCGTTGAGGGTTACATCTTTTTTCTTTTTTTGCTTTGGCTTCATACTATGATTCTAACAAAAAGTTTCAATGTTTTAAAGTATAAAAGTTTAAAAATACTCAGCGTTTCGCTTGTACGAGCTGGCGCTCAAGTTTTGCTACGCGTTCTTCAAGAAGTGCGACTCTGTCTTTGTCGGCTTTTTGCGTCAATGTTTTTTTGATATCGGCGATGTCTGCTTTAACAGACATTAATTCATCTTCGATTCTGGAAAGATACTGAAAAACCTGTTTAAAGTTACTTTCCGTGTCATTTTTAAATCCAACAAAATCACCTCTCAACTCATCTATTTTTCCTTCTAATCTTAACGCCGAAGATACTATCTTTCTTTCCAATCTCTGATCCGAGGCTTTCTGCCCCTCTATTATAATATCAAACTTTTCTTTAACATCCTCCAAAATAACTCCAAGCTGATCTTGGGAGGTGGTTTTTGCCGATCTGGATGGTGTCTTTTTCAGCTTCTTTTTCATGTCTCTCATTATATCACCCCCGCACTGCAAGTCAAAAACACAGGAAGTATCAAAGCTTAAATGTTTAAAAGTATAAAACAATGCAAGTCAAAAATGCAAAAAGTTCAAAAGTTTAAGAGTATAACGGTTTAAAGGTATCGGGATGCAAGTCAAAAACA
>JANLHQ010000093.1 GCA_024654415.1 Candidatus Azambacteria bacterium
AAACATTGAAGTGGTTGCCATTTTATACGATATTGAAGATAATGCGATTGCGGTCTCCGCTACCCACGTTGATAGCATCGACAAGAATGGAACACAGCAAGTTTCGTTTACCTGGCAGGAGCCTTTTGAAGTTAATCCTGTGCGGATCAGTGTTATCCCCCGCGTTAACTTTTTTGAGTCCAATAAATGATCCGTTGGCTACTCTGACCATATGGGCTCACGAGCACTCTTTTTATGGTGTCTTTTATCAAGAAAATTAACATAGACTGGATACTATTCTTTTCCGTACTCCCGCTTGTGGCGGTGGGCTTGGTAACCATGAATTCATTTGTCGGGGAGAATTATTTTTTTTCAAAACAAATCGTGTGGGCGGGCATTTCCATAGCGGCATTTTTTGGATTGAGTTTCATGGACTTTCGCTTTCTGAAGCGGACCGACGTACTCATGACACTTTTCCTCTCCGCGATGGGTGTGCTCGTGTTTCTTCTTGTATTCGTGAGCTCGATAAAGGGGGCGCAGAGCTGGTTGTCTGTTGGCGGTTTTACATTCCAGCCCTCCGACCCCATCAAGCTTATTGTCATCTTGATCCTTGCGAAATATTTTTCGCGGCGACACATTGAAATCGCCAACGTGCGCCATATTCTCGTCTCCGGTTTTTATGCGTTTGTGCCGTTCGTGTTGGTGTTCCTACAACCTGATTTTGGTTCAGCGATCATTATTGCTTCCATATGGCTTGGCATGATTATGGTGTCCGGTATTTCTAAAAAGCATTTGCTTATCGTTTTGCTTACGGGCGTGGTTGTTTTCTCCCTTCTGTGGTCCTATGGATTTACCCCCCACCAGAAACAAAGAATTGTTACTTTCTTGAACCCCCTCACTGATATCCAAGGCGCGGGTTATAACGCCTATCAATCAACGATTGCCGTTGGTTCCGGAGAGCTTCTAGGGAAGGGCATTGGGTATGGCACCCAGTCACGTCTTGAGTTCTTGCCCGAATATCAGACGGACTTTATTTTTGCGTCATTTGCGGAAGAGTGGGGGTTTTTCGGAATAGTGCTTGTGTTCATTCTTTTTGGCATTATGCTTTGGCGTATCCTCGTGAACGCGCTTCGCGGCGCAACAAATTTTGAAATGCTCTACGGTGTTGGTCTCGCTATATTTTTTATGAGTCAGGGCGCGATACACATAGGTATGAACATCGGTTTATTGCCGGTTACCGGCCTTCCGATACCGTTTATGAGTTACGGCGGTTCACATCTGCTTACTGAATTTGTGGGACTCGGAATTTTAATGGGTATGCGCTCTTATGCGCGTGCTACCCACCGAGACAACATGGGAAAGGAATTTATTGGCATCTGATGTTTTGCATTTCCATGCAAGAGAAACCCTATGCTTCCCGTGAGTATATCTTTAAAGTATTTGCCAGCATGGACTGGAACGAGAATTTTGTACTTACGTGTTGATGGAGACGCACACTCAATTCTCGCGTCTGCTCTTTGTGGGTCATCATGGATTCGATAGCTTGCGCAATGCGTTGATGATCTTTGGAGGGAACGAGGATTCCACTCTTGCCATC
>JANLHQ010000095.1 GCA_024654415.1 Candidatus Azambacteria bacterium
GCACTCGGAAAAGAAGTATTTTTGGACGGAGTACGTAAATTGGCGTTGCAGACAATGGATATGCTCTGGATGGAGCATCTGGAAGCGATGGATTATATGCGCGGTTCCGTCAATCTTCGCGCATATGGCCAGCGTGATCCGCTCGTTGAGTATAAAAGAGAAGGGTTGCGGCTCTTTCGCGACATGCAGGAAAGCACCAAAGCTCATTTCATAGAACTCTTGCCGAACATAGGCGTCGGCGCATTTGCGCACGAAGAGCAAAAATTAAAAGAAGTGCACGAAAATGCGCGCTTGATAGGCGATGTGGCACGCCCGGCCGACAACGCTTCGGCAGGTACGATAAAACGAGAAGGGGAAAAAGTCGGTCGCAACGACCCGTGCCCGTGCGGGAGCGGAAAAAAGTTCAAAAAGTGCCACGGCGCGACGACACAGGAATAAAGGGTATTGAACCCTACTAGGCATAATAAAATGATGGAGGAACAGAACAAGCCAAAAGTTGGCATCGGTATTATGATCCTTAAGGATGGAAAAGTTTTGCTGGGCAAGAGAAAAGGATCGCACGGCGAAGGCGAATATTCTTTTCCGGGCGGTCACCTTGAATACATGGAATCTTTTGAGGATTGCGCACGAAGAGAAATTGCTGAAGAGTGCGGTATTGAAGTAGAAAATATTCGATTCCAACTGTTAGCGAATGTGCTCAAGTATGCACCCAAACATTACGTGCATATTGGCATGATTGCCGACTACGTGAGTGGGGAGCCGAAAGTATTAGAACCGGAAAAGTGCGAATCTTGGGATTGGTATTCAATGGATAATCTACCGCAGCCATTATTTGAAATGTGCCAACAAGGGATTGGTTGTTATAAGACAGGAGAAAATTACATTGATAGCCGGAGGTAATAGGGTAGTTTATGAATGATTAAATCGTTTGCCGCACTGTGATATAATAAAAAGTATTATAAGCAAGTTGTCGTTTAAACAAGCAAAAATATCATGATACAACTCATTGTAAAA
>JANLHQ010000098.1 GCA_024654415.1 Candidatus Azambacteria bacterium
GCGGCGTATTACCACTATACTATAGGCCCCTTCATGCTCTTTCCTTTTCAGGCGAAATCATTATAATGCATGCATAGAACTTTGACAACTTTATATGCGCATAACCTTTCTGCAAAAAAGGAGGTGGCATCATGCCGCTTATACTCACTGATGAACAAGTAAAAGCCCTGGAAGAAGCAATAGTTTACGTAGGTCTTTGCAAGATCGCATACGCAAGGAATAACGAGATCTTTAAAGAGGTTTTTGCGACACAACGCCTCGAGTCAAACACAATCAACATAGTGAAAGAAATACTTGGGGTTTCGCTGGATGACGAGAATTCAAGAAATATATTCTGGGATGAGGTAAAACGTCGCTATGCGATACTTGAGGAAGAAACACACGCAAAAACGCTCAGCGAGCAACATAAAGGCATATCGAAAGGCATAAAAAAGCTCTTCCCTTTTTCACGAGAAAAAGCTGTTACATTTGGAAAGGGCGCTGCAGTCGGCATTACACTAGCCGGCATCGGCTATCTTTTTTTTAAAGGTATTGCTCTGACAGGCGGAAAGGGGAAAAGCAAAAAGAAAACAGGGGAGTAATCCCCTGTTTTTTCATATCAGTTAAATGGTCTTGCACGTTTGCGCTGGTGCGCTCCCGTTTTGTAGAAGAGCGAAGCGATTCTTTACGAAACGCAGTCCAGCGAAGCGATAGCATAGTCGTGGCTCAGTACCTCCTTCGCCTTCGCTCTGGTCTTGCACGTTCGAGCTGGTGCTCTCAGTACCTCCTTCGCCTTCGCTCAGTCGGAATGCCGGGAATCGAACCCGGATTACACGCACCCGAAGCGTGAGTAATACCACTATACCACATTCCGAAATACACTATCTCGCCCATCCGAAGCGTAAACACTCACATCCTCGACAATCAGTTTTTAGTCATTCCTTCTGTAATCTTAGCGGAAGCCACGACTACGCTATCGCTCCGCTGGACTGCTGTTTGTGCGCCAATCGCTTCACTCTTGGACAAACAGGGAGCGTAGCCCTTCATTAGTGATATTTTAAATGAAAGGGCGTGAGCGGATGAAGAAGGAATGACTAATAACTGATTGAAAACAGCGCTTCCAAACCCACCCGAAGCGCGTTATGCGGTTTTTCCTAATAATGCATGTTTTCAGGATATGTTATCATATCCTGAAAACCCTCGTGAAATATAGCCTTATACGCGAAACTTTCTCTGATCTTCTTCTTCAAGAAGCTTAACCTTTTCTTCTCCCTTCTTTATCATCTCCGAAAGCTCACTAATTGAAAACTTATTTAACTCACCCGCCCTCCTCTCCAGATAGTCTTTGTCGTTTTTTTGTGGGTCATCCAGAACCTCTGAAAATAGAGCATTAAGGATTATACCCACCTTTGGCCCCGGCTTAATATCAAGTAATCTCATTACCTCATTGCCATCAATTTTAAGCATTTTAACAGAGATGGGGTCTTTAGATACCATGTCCACCATGTATCTAAAATGGCGCAATTTGTACGGCTCTGCCTTCGGTACACCTGATCCTATCCTATCGGAAAGACGAACGCTAATAAGATCGTCCATATTTTCAAGCCCAACATTTCGCACGAGTCGCCGCACCGAAGATGCCGTCACTTCGTCTACATTATAGTAAAAGAGGTGATAGCGTATAAGGCGCGTAACGTCCTCTATTTCCTTATTAGAGAACTTCAGTCGGCTCATTGCCTTAGCGGCAATGCGCGCGCCAACCATATCGTGATTGTAAAATGTCGCGTTCGGTCCTTCGCCCTGTTTTGCTTTCGGTTTCCCAACATCGTGAAGCAGTGCCGCAAACCGCACCGTAAAGCTAAATCCTTGCTCGGCGGCGTAACGGAGCGACTTTACATTGTGTTCATACACATCAAATATATGGTGCTTGTTTTGTGATATATGATATCCATCGAGCAGTTCCGGCATAATAAATTGCAAAAGCCCAACCTCGCGCAAAAGATCTATTCCGTCTGCCGCGTTCTTGCACATGATGATCTTCATGAGCTCGTCGCGAATGCGCTCCTGCGAAACGGCGCGAATAAGCGTGGCGTGTTTCTTGACCGCACTAAGCGTCTGCGCTTCTATGATAAACCCGAGTTGTGTGGCAAATCGCACCGCGCGCACCAAGCGCAGTGCGTCTTCGTTGAATCGCTCGTTTGCATCACCCACCGCGCGAATTATTTTTTCTTTCAAGTCCTTCTGCCCGTAAAACGGGTCAATGATCTCATAGCTTTTCGCTTCTTCTTTTTCGCTTTTCAATTCCAGTGCCATCGCGTTCACCGTAAAGTCGCGCCGCGCAAGATCTTCCGTGAGATCGTTGGTATACTTTACACTGTCGGGATGGCGCTTATCTGAATATGCGTTATCAACGCGATAGGTGGTTATCTGGATCTCCATGCTCCCTGTTTGTCCAAGAGCACAGCGATTGGCACACAAACAGCCCCGAGACGGGATTGCGTTTTGTGACTCAGACAAAACGTCTGAGATAAAACGGGAACGCTCCAGCGGAGCGATAGCGCAGTCGTGGCCGTCAACAAGCGCGGTCACCGTACCGAATTTATTTTCGTAAAAACTTTTTGGAAACACCTTTTGAATTTCTTCCGGCTTCGCGTTGGTCGCCACATCCCAGTCGCTCGGTTCGCGCCCGAGTAGCACATCACGCACACAACCACCGACGGCATACGCCGCAAACCCCGCGTGCGTAAGCTCGCGCCCGACAAAAAGCACTTGTTGTGGAATTACCTCATGCATACGCGTACTATAATACGCCAAAGCGTTTGGGCGCAACACGATTCCTTTTGTCTATATGTATTACATTGTATTACACATACAATGCCGCTTGTTTCTGCGCGGAGGAATGAGAGTAGGGGAGGGGTGGAAATTTTTCCGTATTTATATTACGATACCGCACTGTAGCGCCTGTAGCTCAACGGATAGAGCGCATCCCTGCGAAGGATGAGACCGAGGTTCAATTCCCCGCAGGCGCACCAATCAACACTCCCTCCACGTACGCGTAGGGGGAGTTGTACATATACACCTAGCAGGGAAGTGTGCCTGCGTTATATACTATAGGTGTATGATAAAAAAGAAAAAAATTGTTCTCATTATCGAAGATGAACCTGCACAGCGTCAGGCACTTGAAAAGACCTTTCAAAAAGAAAAGTATACCGTGCACACCGCATCCAATGGACAGGAGGGATTTGAA
>JANLHQ010000099.1 GCA_024654415.1 Candidatus Azambacteria bacterium
GGTGATGAAGAGCAAGAAAAATAGAAGGGCTATCTGGAAAGACTGCCTTGCCTATTGCGAGCCAGATAAAAAGCCGAAGACTTTTACCTGTTATTTTGAAGGTACAATTGCGCGGAAAGCAGGGAAGGTGATATATAGGAAAGAGTATGGGTGGATGGACTCACTCTTTATTCCAGAAGGATACACAAAAACACTATCTGAATTGCCGACAGAAGAGTACCTTGCCTATTGGGCTGATCCGAAGAGCAATGATGGCTGGAAAAGATTAGCAAAGTATTTAAAATAATTTTTTATGAAATTTGCTAAACTTCAAAAATTGAAAGCAGGAGACAAGGTCGCAATTCTTTCGCCGTCTTTTGCCGCGCCGGGGAAGTGGCCGCACGTGCATGAATTGGGTTTAAAGCGGCTGAGAGAAGTTTTCGGGTTGATTCCTGTTGAGTTTCCTGCAACGAGAAAAATAGGCGCATCTGGGGAGGAAAGAACGAGCGACCTTATGAGTGCGTTTGAGAGTAAAGAAATTAAAGCGGTTATCGCTTCGCTTGGTGGGAATGACCAGATCACCTATATTAAAAATCTCCCTCCTGCGCCTTTTGTGCAAAACCCAAAACCGTTTTTCGGATTTAGCGACAATACTCATTTTGCAAATTTTTTGTGGTTGCATGGAATTCCTTCGTATTACGGAGGCTCTTTATTCACACAATTTGCAATGCAGGGGAGAATGGATGAATATACGATCCAGTATTTGAAAAAAGCATTTTTTGAGGAAGGGGAGTTTGAAATAACGCCAAGCGATACATATAACGATATAGGATTAGGATGGGATGATGAAAGTAATTTAGAAAAAAAGCGCGTTCAAGAAAAAAATGACGGATGGTTTTGGGACGGTGAGCAAAATGCTGAGGGTGTTATATGGGGAGGATGTATTGAGTCGATGGACGAATTACTTCGGCACGGTGTACAGATCCCAGCGCTCGATGATTTTAAGGAAGTAGTACTTATAGCGGAAACATCCGAAGAAATGCCGACTGCCGAGTATGTGTTTAGAGTATTTCGGGCCCTTGGCGAGCGCGGCATTTTAGGTCGCGTGCAAGCATTACTTGTAGGCAGGCCTCAGGCATGGTATTTCGATAAGCAATATACGCCAGAGCAAAAAATGGAATACCGGAAAGAACAACGCGAGGCGATTATTCGTGCATTCCGAACATATAACAAAACCGCCCCCATCGTCCAAAACCTTGATTTCGGACATACGGATCCGCAAATTCCGTTTCCATATGGGAAAAATGTTCGCATTGATTTAGTGCATAAGAAGATATTTGCAGAGTTTTAGTTATTTGGCGCGTTAAAAAGAATTAAAATATTACTATGACAGACCCTATCACAAAATTAATTGAATTTCATAGCGCACATGAGGAGGTACTGCGCGGAATACTCGTGAGCGGTGATGTTTGTAAGAGTGCGGTTTTGTTGTGTGGCGGATTTGAGCGCTCCGCAACTACGGAGCAGAAATTTAAAACTCTTGCCGATGAATTAGCGAAGCGCGGAATTGCATCACTACGGTTTGATCATGCGGGGTGCGGACTTTCTGACGGCGATTTTACGCATACGACCATTCAGCGGATGAGTGAAAATATTATGCGGGCGCGGGATGTATTGGAAAAGGAAACCGGCACACATGATTTTTCTGTGGTGGGGCATAGTGTGGCGGGGTGCGCTATTGCACGCAATCATGCAGATTTTCAAAAGATCGTGTTGCTTGCACCAGCATTAAACCAAAAAGACCTTTTACGGTTTTGGTTTACAATATCTACTATGAAAAAGCAGGACCCGACAGTGGAAGTGACGTGGCAGAATTTTAAAGAATATTTGAATGAGGCGCAGTTTGCATCTGATTGTGCCCGAACAGATAAGATGATGAAGGCGCACTATATTGTAGCTGATTATTTTCTTGAAAATAAAGAAAAAGAATATACTTCGTTATTTCAAGATGACGACACGGTACTGCACATTCATGGAGACGCAGATGATAAGGTGCCGATGGAAAGCATTTCCACTGCATTTAAGAACGGTATTATCGTGAAAGGAGGAGACCATGATTGTGAGCGCCCTACAATGATGAAGCAATGGCTGGGTGACGCGATCTCGTTTATTGTTGGCTAATGAACCTTGTGATAGTGGTGTGCCCAGAATGCGAGTTTTGAAATAGCAGTGACTATAGGTATCTGAGAATTCTCAGATTGGTACATCGCTACAGACGCACGCGCTTCAAATGACTTGATTTGTTTTTTGAGGCATGGTACGTAGAAAGGGAGTAGATCTTTTTTGTAACCTATAATAAGGGGGTTTTGATATGGAGAGCTATCGGAAGGCAAGGAAAGAGAGTTCTTCAAATGGCACCGTTCTTTTGTTTGTGATGCCTCCTTACATCACTCTTCCATTAAACGAAGGGAAAAGAGGGGTCATTTTTAGGAGATTCAGAAAATATGAGGAGATGATTCTCCCGCACCTTTCTCCTGAGTCTCAGATGGATATCATTTGTAAGGCAAGAGTTTTCGAGTGCCTTACTTTTAATGGTAGTGTCTATCCTCCGAGCTTGCAGAGTGAAATGCGGGCGATGTATGGTAAGCGTCTTGATGTAAGAGAATTTGTAAATGCGTGCAAGATCGCCACAGATTGCTGCAAATAATATAAAGGGCATGTGCGTAATATCCGCACATGCCCTTTTGCTTTTTCAGCTTAAACTCGTAAGAAATACAGCACAAGAAGCAACAGAGAGCATGTTTTTAAAAACTTGCCATTTTTGGCTTGTTTGCTACAATAAATCACCTGTTTTTACAGGCTAATTGTTCTTTGATAACCGTATCTGAGGGTACGAATATATAAGGCGAAGAGGAAATCAAGCGCATTTGCGCACATGTACAATAAAAAGCCAGGAGGTGTTGTATGAAGCGTTTTTTTCTGAGAAATGGGCAAAAAATGGAGTATTGCTACAATGTGGAAATATCTGCGCCGCTTACTCGGGACGAGCTCGTTGTTTTACGGCACATACTCGCCGATGGATTTGTTTCAGAAAGTGTTTCTGATGTTTCGGCGTACGCCACTGTTGTAGAGGTCGGGCCGCGCATGAATTTTGAGACAGCATTTTCGACAAATCTTGTCGCGATCTGTAAAGCGTGCGGGCTTGAGAAAATAACACGCATTGAGCGTTCACGCAGATATGTTTCTTCTGCAAGCGCTCATTACGACCGGATGACCGAATACGTGTATCCTGTGCCGCTTGAAACATTTGATTCAGGCATGGTGCCGGAGCCGGTATTTACAATCCCTCTTATAGAAGGGGGTCCGGATGCTCTTTTGCGTATTCCCGGACTTTCGATGGATGAGTCAGATAGAAAATTCTATTATGACTACTTCGTCAGAGAGGAGGGAAGAAATCCGACCAATGTTGAGATAGCTGACCTTAATAATGCCAATAGTGAACACTCAAGGCATGGTTTCTTTAAGGGCAAGCAGATCATCGATGGAGTGGTGATGTCTGAAACACTCATGGAGGTCGTTACTGCAACATTGAAAGCGAACCCCACAAATAGCGTTATCGCATTTTGCGACAACTCTAGCGCGATCAAGGGATATGCTTGCTGGACGATCATGCCGGAATATCCCGGAGCACCATCTCTTTTTGTAAAAAAGGAGATGGTGTATAGCATCATATTCACCGCGGAGACACATAATCATCCGACGGGCATCGCACCTCGCCCGGGTGCCGAAACGGGCACCGGTGGAAGGATTCGTGATGTACAGGCAACAGGAAGAGGGGGTCTCGTAATTGCGGGAACAGCAGGGTACTGCGTGGGAAATCTGTATATTCCTGGATATGATCTGCCATGGGAAGATAAAACTCTCGCATATCCTTTAACTCTTGCGCCGTCTCTCGAAGTTGAAATAGAGGCGAGTAATGGCGCAAGCGATTATGGAAACAAGTTCGGCGAGCCGCTGATACTTGGTTTTACTAGATCGTTTGATTTGCATGTTCCGGGCGGTGATCGCTGGGGGTGGGTAAAAAAGATCATGTTCACCGGCGGTATTGGGCAGATGGATGCACGACATACACAGAAAAAAGATGCAGAGAAGGGAATGTATATCGTGCAAATAGGCGGTCCCGCTCATCGCGTTGGTGTTAGCGGTGGCTCTGCTTCCAGTAAGCTCCACGGAGAAAATGATGCACAGCTTGATTTTAGTAGCGTGCAGCGCGGCGACCCAGAGAAGGAACAAAAAATGAATCGAGCCATCAGAGCATGTGTTGAAATGGGCGATGCAAACCCAATCGTGAGCATTCACGATCAAGGAGCAGGAGGTCCGGCGAATGTACTCAAAGAGCTGGTTGAAAAAACTGGCGGGATGATCGAGCTTCGACGCATCACGCTTGGCGACCCAACCCTTTCGGTGCTTGAAATATGGATCGCCGAATACCAAGAGCGGTGTGGCTTACTTATTTCTCCCTCGCGGATCGATGAATTTAAAGCGATCTGTGAGCGAGAAAAAGTAACATGCGAAGTTCTTGGAGAAGTGACCGGTGATGGAAGGTTCGTCGTGCATGATGAGAAAGACGATACGACGCCGGTGAGCCTCAATCTCAAAAGAGTGCTCAGCGGTATGCCGCAGAAGACATTTACCGATGAGCACCGCAACCCACAGCTACGCCCACTTGTACTGCCTCGTTTTGGAACAAAAAAAGAGGCGTTTGCAGATGCATTGCTTTGGGTGCTTAAGAACATTGCTGTCTGCTCAAAAGGTTTTCTGGTGAATAAAGTAGACAGAAGTGTTACTGGGCTTGTCGCACAACAGCAATGCTGTGGTCCGCTTCAACTTCCCGTGAGTGACGTTGCTGTTGTTGCACAGAGTCACTTTGGATTAACCGGTGCGGCAACAGCTATTGGTGAGCAGCCGATCAAAATGCTCGTGAACCCAAAAGCGGGTGCACGCATGGCGGTGGCAGAAGCGCTTACCAATATCATGAGCGCGCAAATCAGCGCGCTTGAGGATATCAAATGCTCGGCAAACTGGATGTGGGCTCCGAAACTTCCCGGTGAAGGTGCCGCGATGTATGATGCGGCATGTGCAATGCGTGATCTTATGATTACACTCGGTATCGCTGTGGACGGCGGGAAAGACAGTCTTTCTATGGCGACGCGTGTGGGAGGAGAAATCGTAAAATCTCCGCGCGAGCTTGTTATTTCCGCATATGCGACAATGCCAAATATCACGAAAGTGATAACGCCCGACATCAAAAAACCGGGGCACAGTGATTTGATATTTATTGATCTCGGAGAAGGTAATGCTCGGCTGGGTGGTTCCGTGTTGGCGCAGGTGTATGGTCAGATCGGCGATGAATCCCCAGACATAGACAATCCTGAAATGCTGAAGCGTCTTTTTATGGCGGTGCAGCAGCTTATCGGGGATGGTTTGATCCTCTCTGGGCATGATGTTAGCGAAGGAGGCGTTATTACCACGCTTCTTGAGATGGCGTTTGCTGGAAACTGCGGCATAATTGCCAGATTTGTCGGTCAGCATGATCCGCTAGAAAAACTGTTTGCAGAAGAAGCGGGATTTATTCTTGAGTGCGCGTGCAAGGACACTGAAGCGGTGCTTGCGCTACTTGAAGAAGCGATGCTGCTTCCCGTGCTTATGGGGAGCACAACAAAAGACCAGCGCATTTGTATCGAGTATAATTATACATCGGTACTGGATGAAGACATGGGGGTACTCAGAGAACAATGGGAGGAAACATCCCATCAGATTGAGCGCCTACAGATGAATCCTGCATGCGCAGAGGAGGAAAAGAAAAACATCTTTACACGCACAGGCCCGCAGTATAGTGTTTCATTTTTACCAAAACCAACACCGCCAGACATCCTTACAGTGGTAAATAAACCACGAGTAGCGATACTCCGCGAGGAAGGGAGTAATGGCGATCGCGAAATGACATCGGCGTTTTTTCTCGCGGGGTTTGAGCCATGGGATATTACCATGACTGATCTCATCAGTAAGCGTATTACGCTCGATGGATTTCGGGGTCTTGTCGCGGTTGGCGGATTTTCGTATGCTGATGTGCCTGAAAGTGCAAAGGGATGGGCGGCAACTATACGGTACAATGAAACGCTTCAGAAAATGTTTAAGGATTTTTTTGAAAGACCTGATACATTTTCTCTCGGCGTTTGTAATGGATGCCAGCTCTTCGCTCTTATGGGATGGGTGCCTGCGAACGGGATCGCTGATTCACGGCAACCGCGTTTTGTTCAGAATACCTCTGGGCGCTTTGAATCGCGGTGGCCAACAGTGAGGATCATGGAGAGTCCTGCTATTATGTTTCACGGCATGACCGACTCGGTACTCGGTGTATGGTCTGCGCATGGAGAAGGGAAGATCGATTTCCCTGATCGGCAGCTTATGCAGGAGGTAATAGATGAAAAGCTTATCCCTCTCGTGTATACGAACGACAATGGAAAAGCTGAGACAGTTGATCGGGTGGAATATCCATTCAATCCGAATGGCTCTCCGCTTGGCATTGCAGGTTTGTGCAGTCCCGACGGAAGGCACCTTGCGATGATGCCACACCCTGAACGAGCATTTCTGAAATGGCAGTGGCCATGGATGCCGGAGCATTTCAACCGGCTTGAAGCATCGCCGTGGTTACGGATGTTTCAAAATGCCCGCGAATGGTGTGAATCGATACGGTAAATAAACTTTAACGAAAGGAGAAAAAAACAAGCCCTGCTGGTATTACCAGCAGGGCTTTTTGTTTTAATAAGCGCACCGCTCCCATGGCGCGCCCGGGTGTCTGAATATTTTTGCATATTCTTTCACCAGGTTTTTTGGGCCCATCGCTTTTGCGAGGTTATCCGAAAGCTTTACGGTTGCTACGCCGTTTACTTCCACCACTTTGACCACGATGGATGTTGCGGGAACCCATACGTCGTTGGTGAGGTTTGTTCCCCAGCCATATGCAACTTTTGCATATGGCGCGAAGCGCTTGTAGAGCTTCTGCATGATCTCGATATCGAGTCCGTCGCTAAAGAGCATTGTCTTTTCTTTCGGATCGATACCGTGCGCATGGTAAAACGCAAGGAACTTTTCACCCCACACGAACGGATTACCCGAATCGTGGCGGAGCCCTTTCCAGAGAAGCGCCTGTTTCTTGGTGAATGTTTCAAAGAAGAAATCGGCGCTCCAAGTGTCGGTGAGGGCTATCGAATACGGCTCGCCATACATCTGCCACCACGCATCGAGAAACTGTTTATGCGATTCTCTGATCCGCTCTTCCTGTTCTTGCGGTGCGAGCGCCGCATACACCATCGTCATCTCGTGTGCGAATGTACCTACGGGCTTGATGTTGTTTCGCATCGCGAGGTGCACATTGGACGTGCCCGCAAGCTGTGCTGGTAACTCTTGGGTAAGACGTGCGATAAGCTCTTTTTGCCATGCGAAGCTGAACCGACGACGCGTGCCGAATTCAACGAACGCAAGCTGCGGCGTAGTGCGCAGACGCTGTATCTTTTTTTCAAGCAGTACGCGTCCGTGGTCGAGATAAAGATCGGTGACTTCTCCTGCCCGTCCTTTGCCGATGAGTTCATTAACCACCGCAAGGATGATTGTCTCCCAGTACACCGCTGTTTTCCACGGACCTGTAGCGGTGATGGCATACTGGTCGCCATCATGTTTTACCATGACCTCAGGGAGGGTAAGCGTAGCGAGAAAATCAACGTACTCCTTTGTGAAACAGCCGACGCCGAGCAGATACTTTTTCTCTTCTTCCGTGAGGCGAAGGGTCCGCACATGCGCGAGCTCTTCTTTGAGCTTGCCGATGTCGACGAGGCGCGCGATAGCGACCCTGTCGGCATGGCGGTTAGTGAGTGCGTAGGTGACTTGTACATCCTGATGGTTTTTCCAGATAAACTGACCCATCGTGAGTTTGTACAAATCGAGGTCAAGCAACGACTGGATAATCGGTATATCTGTGCGTTTTACGAGAGTATACATGGCGAGCCTCCTTTCCATATGGGTTATGTTTCGGATATGTTGTTAAAGAACCAATGCGCTTTATATATGTAGCGCCGGCGCGTGCCATAAAAATTTCTAGCACGTCTCGGCGATGAATATAAAAAGATAGCGTGGGAGGAATATTATTTATTCCTCCCACGCCCTTTTTTGTTTTTCCATATATCAGCTTTTGTTTTTCATGGTGATGGTCCATACCTCTCCGCGGTTGAGATATGCTGTTTTGTCTCCGATGTGTGCAAGCGTGATGTCTGTGGTCATACGCGGTTCCCGTACCTTTGTTGTGGCTTGGGTTGCTGGCACAAATATCGTGAGCTCGCCGTCATCGATGATCGTGACGCCTACTCCTTTGGGAAGCATGGTCATGGTGAGTTCCGGATTGTCCGTGATGCCTGTCCATGTGCGGTAGGTGCTGTCATGCTCGCGGGTGAGTATCTCCAGTTTGTGATACGTACCATGGTTGTCTGCTGCGATGATTGCGACGAACCCGTTTTCCGCTTTGGCGGTTATCGGTTTTAGTCCGTCCAGTTCGCGTACCCGTATCTGAAGCAGTGCTGTTTTTCCCGACGGCATAATGAGAAACGATGCACCCATGGCATCTTGGACGCCAATGCCGTCAAACCAGCGTGTGGAATTGAGCATGACGCCCCACGTATTGCCCGCAGATATCACGGGCCTCCCCAGATCTCTATAGATAACTTCCGTTAATCCTCCCGCGGTGACGATGAACACTCTGTTTTCATATCTGACTATGTGCCGTCCTATGAGCGGAAGGAGAAGTGTTTTTGTTTCTCCGCCAGCCTTGTGGGTGTGGGAGAAAGTTATCTTCCCGTCGATCCAGTCAGCAACAAGCCAGCCGTTCGGCGTAGCAATCACTTCTCCGTAGGGTGATATAAGCATACCGATGATGCGTTTCGATGTGATGTCAAACAGATTTCCTGAGCGAAGCAGGATAACGCCACATGGCCATATGCGGAGAGCCGGATCGTTTCCATTACCGTAGAGCTTGTCGAAAATAAGATTTCCGGCAGGCGTCGCGATTATGTGTTTTACGACGGCAGCTTGTGCAATAGGTGTTTGCGCAAGCGGCGATGGAGGTATCGACCGTTCTCCTTTTTGAAAAACGGCCGCGTACCATTCCAGAAGTGGCTTTCCGATGCGGGAAAAATCGCGGACAGCCCTGTTGAGTTTTATTTTGGGAGAGAAAACAGAGGCATTCGCCTTCATTCTTCCTTCCAAGTCGCCGGGTTTAAATCCGTTGATTGTTCCTTTATACGGATGAATGCCGGTGAATATCTGAAATGTCACGATACCCCACGCAAACCAGTCGGTGAGCTGAGTGAATCCTTTCGTATGGTGATCACGAATGGTTTGCATGATCACTGTTGCGGGCCATGCGCCGATGGACCATGAGTCGACGTCTATGACGCGAGGCTCCGGACCTTTTGCACCGCCTAATGACGCAAGCCAGTTTAATTCATTTGAATCAACGAGCAGCGCATTATGTGCGTGTGCAAACTGTACTGCCTCCCGCATCTTAAGCGCGAACTGCGCCGCATCTGTATCGGTGAATTTTTCTCGCGCGCGAAAGTCGTTCGTAAATATGCGCGGGAGTGGTTCTCCGTCGACATACGGCATGTGAATACCGATCACTTCTTTGGTGTGGCTGTAGACCACACCGTGCGGCGCGACGATGTAAGGGTGTTTGATACGCGAAAGCATTTCTATTTTCCCCGTCATCTTTGCTATTTTTCGCTGGTCGGTATATAGCTTAATTACCGTACCAGATGCTCGGTATATAGATCCCTCGCCGCCGGTGGCGACATAGTCGCTTGGCCGGATGGTCATCTGCCCCCGTTTTTCAAGGGTTACTTTTATCGGACTCCTTATCTGCGTCATCGCAATCCTCCTTTCTCTCGTCTTGAGCGATGTGTATGACGGCATACGCAATGTCATCGAGAGGACCTTTGCCGATCTCCTGACTTTCTTTGATAAAACGGATCATGCGCCGTTTAGCGAATTCTCCGGTTATATTTTTAAAAGACAGAAGACGGATGATCACATCTTTCCATTCGATATCTTCAACTTGGTCGACGCCGTCAGAAAAAACTGCGACATACTCGAGTCCCACAAAGATATCTATGGGTGTGATGGGGATCGTCATGCCTTCGATGCCCTCTGCCGTCGTGTAAAACTCAGTTTCCGTGGCAGAAAAGCCATTTTCAGGCATATAGACATATTTCTCTCGTTTGAGTGCGGTGAGTAGGGGATCTCCACCGTGCGCGGCGATGAATCCGTGAAAAGAATCGTCCGCATATGCTGCGTACGCGGGCATATTGTTATCCCAGTCGAAGCGATAAAAAACAATACGTCCGGTACGATATTTCAATGCAACCGCGCCGTCGCCGAGGATGTGAATGAAGCCACTGTTCTTGGTGAGGTATGCGTATGCACAGGTAGCGAGAAGATCACTGTTTTTCAGAAAGAGTGAACGAGAGATCTTTCGCATGCATCTGGCGCGTATGCGATTTATTTCTTGTGGCCCGCGCTTTTTCCATGTAATTGCGGCCGCTGTCGCAAGGGTAATCAACCGCGCGCCGACATCAGTGTTTCCCCCACTCGAACAGCCGTCTGCGATGATTGCAAGCGCTGACTTTTCATTGTGAGCGGAGATGGCATAATCTTGGCACGGCTTACCACTTGCGGTATGCGCACGGCCTATGTGAAAGTAGTGGTCGGAATGAAAATGGATCATGGCACACCTCCTTATATACAAGAAAAGAGAGCGGCGGTGTTTTGCCGCTCTCTTTTTGTATCCCCACGATTATATTGTGGGGTCGATGGTTTTGCTCGGCCCTCCTGTTCCTAGTGCCTGGGACTGGCTCGAAACCGAACGGGATACGAAGTCAGCAAGCTTTGCGAGCTTGCGCGCTGTTGCATCTTGAGCGTCGATGAACTGCGTCACGCCAGCTTCTTTCTGAAAGTTCGCGAGCTCATTTGCGTAGCCGGCGGTGTTGATGCCGACAAGCACAGAGATCATCGATTCCAGTGTTTCGCCCGTGATGGATTTTTTTGCTTCATCCTTCACCATGTTCATCGTGGCCGTCGATGCGTTCTCGCCGCCGTCGGTGATGACAAATGCGATGCCGTTGACACCGAAGTCGTCGTCCATGAGCTTTTTACCGTAGGCGTTAGTTGCTCCAATAGCGGAGAAGACAGCGTCGCACAGCGGAGTCATTCCGCCCGGCACGATTGCCGGATAGTCTGCGGTGTTGATCTCTGCAAGTGTTTTGAATCCGTGAATCTCGTTCACGCCATGTGCGTGCGTGCTAGAAAACGTCATGACACGCACGAGTATGTTGTCTGACCGAGGCGACTTTTTACATGCCTCGACTGCCATGACGAGCATGTTTCTAAGCTCATCTGCAAACCCTGCTACCGAACCGGTCTCATCGACCGCGATAGTGACAAGTGTGTATTCCGTTGCCCCTAAATGTTCGATGCGGGTTCCGCGGAAGCTAAAATTGCTTCCGCCTATCGCCATCATGTCCATTTTTTCATCAGTGAGTCTCGGCATAGTAGCCTCCTTCTGCCCGTGGGGCGTTTTATACGAGGAAGTCTTTGGATGTAATGAGCTTCATGCCTCTTTTTTCCATCTGGACCAACCAGTCCGCGGCGATAGCCGGGAAGTCCGGGCCATTACCGATCTGCGGGACTGGGCTTGTGCAGTCCGTGAGAATGTAGAACTTCTTCACCTGTTCCGGGCTGATGTTGTCTGCAATCTGGGTCACTGTTTCCTTCACGCAGTGGCTCAATGCTTCTCCTGCGACAGCGACGATATCTGCATCGTTGAGCATGTCCAGGAAGCTGGTGTTAAGCTGTGTTGCCGGGTCGTTGGGGTCCGGCACTTCCGCAAGCAGTGCGCCGTAGTGTTCGGTGAAGGTGTTGGTGCCTTTGACGCAGAAGTTCACGTTTGCGAACTCCTTCTTTTCCCAGCGCTTGAGCGCTTCGAATAGTTCTTTCTGCACGGCGTGTCCAGGCGAGCCGATAAGGCAATGTTCCGGCCACACCATGATCTGATACTTTCCGTTTATCTCAAGCTGCCGCGCGTAGTCCAGTACCCGTGTGCGGAATGCCGGATTACGCGGGGTCCAGATTTTGTTCTTTACGTCGTCTGCGGTGACAAGCGTGAACGGGGACGGATAGTCTCCATTCTCGTTGCGCCACATGCCCGGATGCCCGATATCGATGATACGGTGGGAATCCAGTGTGACATGGATGTCTGCGAGCTTGTACCCAACTCTGTCGATGAGTGCGGCGACGCGTTTCATGTCGGCGTTCGCACCCGGCACCGGCAAAGTGGAGTCCTTGTCATCCATGAAATCCTTCTGTGGATCGATGATGACGAGATGTGCCTTCAGATTCTTTTTCATGGCGTTTCTCCTTCTGTTTGAGGGTTATGGAGCTGATATATGAAATTTTCAAAGAGCTGTTCACTCGGCATGTGCCGAATGTCTGGCTTAAGACCAGACTGCTCTGTCCGATGTATTCAGGCAGGGGAGTCTGGTCTCATGTATGTTAGTGTATATACTACACTAACAAGGGATAAAAAAAGGTGCTATAGAACGTCGATAATCTGGGATTTTTTGCTTTTGAATCGATACAAGAGTGCCGGTCGGTGCGCTACCCCCGTTATTTTATTTTTCACCGTTTCAATAAGTCCGATGTCAATCACTTTGCGTCTGAAATTTCGTTTATCGAGTTCCTTGTTCAAGATGGCTTCATACAGTTCCTGCAATTCCGTTAAGGTGAATTGTTCCGGCATCATGCCAAAAGCAATATTGGTGTATGCGATCTTGCTTTTCAGTCGTTCGACTGCGGTGCGCGCCATGTCGGTGTGATCGTATGCAAGCGAGGGAATTTTTTCGATATCGCACCATTTCATATTTTTTGGCCAGGAACGCTCATATATTGCTGCACGGGAGCCTGGGATAAGACCAAGATAGGCGACGGACACCACGCGGTTGCGAGGATCTCTGTCGATGCGGCTGAAGGTATAGAGTTGTTCAAGGTACGCATGTTTAGGGTCGATCTTTGCTTTGTCTGCGAGTAATCGCTTTGCCGTGTCGATTGCTGTTTCGTTCGGGCGGATAAGACTTCCGGGGAGCGCCCATGTGTTCTTGTAGTGGGGCGGAAGATCTATCTGCATAAGCAGAACTTTTAGTTTTTCGTCTAACACCGTGCACAATACCACATCAGTGGCAAGTGCGGCGAATCTCATTTTTTCCGGGGCTCGTTTGTTCATGGATGTGTTTTCTTATACTTACATAGTGTATGTTATACACTTACAAGACGTATGTCAAGAGAGTTATACACAGATGTTTAATCGCATATTTTATGTTGTCAGGCGGGTTATTTCGTGATATACCTAGCGGCAAGGACCTTAACAATGTGTAATAACACGTAAACTATAAAAATATAGTTGCAAAAGGAGGGTAAAATGATGGAGTACGCGATAGCTTTACTCAAGGTGTTTGGCTCAATGAGAGAAGATGCGGTGATTCTGCTCTTTGCCTTTGGAACGGCGGTTTGTGCTATTATAATTTGGAAGGACATCGTCGGGCCATGGCTAGACAGAAGAGCGGTGGAAAAGAGAAAAGAACTCACTTTTATTCTTATCGACCCGACGCGTCCATGGTCAGGGAGCACATACACGATAAGGGAAAAGAAAGGAAAGACAAGGTATTATCGAAACGGTTGGAGAATTTCTGAAAAAGCACACGATAAAGGGGTGGCTGAGATTTTTCAGAGAATATCCGATAGAAATGAGTCCTTCGAAAATCCGGATGGATAGTAAAATAAAAAGGGGCGGCACAATGCCGCCTTTTTTATTTTATCTTTTTATGGCTGGGCTCCCTCGTATGCCGGTATCTTGCGAAGGGTTTGGGTGATTTGGTTTTGGTGCGAATCGTGACTAAAACGCTATATTTTGCTATACTAAAACAAATTAGAAGCGGTAATTAATATGAAAATGAAAGCAAGAAATAAGAAGGCCGTTACCACGGGCGTTATCAGCATAACCTCGATGGGTACGGGATATGTGGCTTCTGACGAATTTGAGACAGATATACTTATAGAATCACAATTTTTAAACACTGCGTTGCATAATGACACAGTGGAATTTGTCGTGTTTCCCCAGATGAATAAGGAAAAGCTGAGCGGGGAAATTATTCGAGTGCTTGAGCGAGCAAAAAAGGAGTTCGTGGGGACTATCGATAAGGGAGCTGACGGCGTCGTTTCTTTTGTTGTTCCCGATGATAAAAGAATGTACAAAGATATCGCTATTTCGCCTGCCGAGGCAAAAGATATTCAAGATAACACAAAGGTTTTGGTGGAGATTACGCGGTGGGATAACGCGCGGAAAAACCCTGAAGGCAGGATTGTGAAGGTGCTTGGCGCAAAAGGAGATAATAATGTTGAGATGGAATCCATCGTGCTTGAAAAAGGATTTCAAGTTGGATTTCCTCCTAAGGTTGAACGGGAGGCAGAGGCACTCGAGAAAAGATCAGTGCCAATCCCGCGAGAAGATATTGCCGAGAGAAGAGATTTCAGAGATGTTATTACGTTTACGATTGATCCTGATGATGCAAAAGATTTCGATGACGCACTCTCGTTTAAAATTATTTCTGATGATGTATTTGAAGTTGGTGTACATATCGCCGATGTATCACACTACGTTCGCAGGGGCACCGCGCTGGATGATGAGGCGCTTGAGCGCGGCGTTTCCATCTACCTTGTAGACCGAACTATCCCAATGTTGCCAGAAGCGTTATCGAACGATATCTGCAGCTTGAATCCCCAACAGGATAAATTAACATTTTCAGCCGTGGTAACGATGTCCGGTGATGGGCACATCAAAAAAGTGTGGCTTGGAAGAACGATCATAAATTCAGATAAACGTTTTGCATATGAGGGAGCGCAAAAAGTGCTGGATGAAAAAGGCGGTGAATATTACGATGAGCTGAATCGGTTGAACGTGTTAGCAAAATTATTACGAAAGAAAAGGATGCAAGGCGGTGCGGTAGATTTTGAAAAAGAAGAAGTAAAATTCCAGCTTGATGCGCAAGGAAAACCATTGAGTGTCGCCGAAAAACCAGTGCTTGATGCGCATAAACTGATTGAAGAGTTTATGATTCTCGCCAATAAAGAGGTTGCCACGTATCTTTCAAAAGAAATAAAGAGGCTGCATAAAGGGGGTTCGATCTATCGTACTCATGATGTGCCGAAAAAGGAGTCTGTTGCTGAGCTTTTATTTTTCCTGCGGTTGATGGGGCATACGGTAAAGACCGAAGGAGAAAGCATTTCATCAAAGGAGTTGAATGAGGTCTTCAGAAAAATAAAAGATACGCCGGAAGAATCATTGGTAAAAACCGTTGCCATGCGATCTATGGCAAAGGCGGTATACTCTATAAAAAATATAGGTCATTACGGGCTTGCGCTGGAGAATTATACGCACTTTACATCTCCTATTCGGCGGTATGCTGATCTCTTGGTGCACCGTGTACTGGAGAAGCATTTACATGGGAAATATTTGAGCAAGGAAGAGCTTGCGCGGTATTGTACTATCGCGGAAGAATTATCTCGACGAGAGATCGATGCGGCTGATGCTGAGCGATCATCTATTGCATACAAACAGGTCGAATACATGCTGGAGAGGGTGGGGAATATATACACCGGAGTAATCTCAGGTATTACCGCATGGGGTGTATATGTGGAGGAAGAGCACACGAAAGCTAGTGGTATGGTGAAATTCAAAGATATGAAAGATGATATGTATGTCTTTAATAAAGAAACATATTCTCTTGTTGGAAAAAGAAAGAAGAAAAAATACTCCATCGGGGATGTAGTTAAAATAAAAATCGTCAGTGGTGACCTCGAGAGAAAAACTTTGGATTATATATTTGCGTAATTGCACCTAGTGGTGCCCCCAGCAAGCAATATGGATATCGTTCCAGATATGGTGTGCCCGTCATGCCGCGCAGTTATTCCTGCCAGTGCAAACTTTTGCATGCAGTGCGGGAAAAATATAAAAAAGACTTCGCCCTCCACAACAATTGCAAGGCAGATTTTTATCTATAGCGTGAGCTTTTTTCTTGCTCCATTCGGACTTGGATACGCGTTTATATATCTCAAACAACCCGATACAAAATCTCGGACAATCGGCATTATTTCTCTTGTGTTAACGGTCTGCGCCATTGTACTCGTGATCACGCTTGCACAGATATTTATGAAATCGCTGTATGGGTCGCTCGACACGCTTATTTACTGATCATAATGTGAATGGAAAGAGAAAATAGTAAAAATATGCAAGAGAGGCGATCGTGGATAAAAAGAGTATGGAGAGCGCTCGGCCCGGGTTTTATCACTGGGGCCGCTGATGATGATCCGTCGGGTATAGCAACGTATTCGCAAACTGGCGCAGGATTTGGCTTTTCTCAGTTGTGGACAGTGTTGTTTGCGTATCCGTTCATGGTGACTATGCAGGAGATGAGTGGGCGTATTGGTATGGTGACGGGTATGGGCCTTTCCGGTATTATTAAGAAACATTATTCACGCCACGTATTACGTATAGCGGTCTCTGTTTTGTTTTTTGCGAATGTTGTAAATATTGGGGCTGATCTCGGTGCAATGGCGGCATCAGCGCAACTTCTTTTTGACGTTCCATTTTTTGTATTACTTTTAGGCATCACGGTGTTCGTTGTTTTGCTAGAAATACTGGTGCCATACCCGACGTATGCGAAGTTTTTAAAATATCTTGCGTTGTCTCTTCTCGCGTACGTTGCAACTGCGTTTATCATTAAGCAAGATTGGGGGCACATTGCATATTCGGCACTTATTCCACACCCCGTGTTTACGAAGGGGTATCTCCTTAATATTGCGGCGATTTTGGGCACCACCATCTCCCCGTATCTTTTTTTCTGGCAGGCCGATCAAGAGGTGGAGGAAGAGATTGTGCATCATAAAGTGCGCGCAATGGGAAAGGGTGTGCCGAAGATCAGTATTTCTGATATTACGATCATGCGGTTTGATACCGCAATCGGAATGTTGTTTTCACAGATTGTCACCTTTTTTATTATCGTTACCGTCGCATCAACTCTTGGAGCGAAAGGCATCCATACTATTGATACTGCCGCGCAAGCTGCAAGTGCATTAAAACCAGTTGCAGGCAATTTTGCCTTTTTACTTTTTACACTCGGCATCTTTGGTACTGGGTTGCTTGCGGTGCCGGTGCTTGCCGGATCGGCCGCATATGCGGTTGCAGAAGCGCTTGGGTGGCGAGCAAGTCTTGGAGCGCGGTTCCGACAAGCACACGGATTTTATGGCATTATTATCGTTGCGATGCTTGTAGGACTTCTCGTGAATTTCACATCAATCGGGGCTATGCGTATGCTCTATTATGCCGCGGTATTAAATGGCTTACTAGCACCACCCCTCATGGTTCTTATTTTACTTATTGGGAATAATAAGAAGATTCTTGGCGCATACACAAACTCCCGAAGATCAAATATACTTGGGTGGATTATTGCTGGTGTGATGGGCGCTGTTTCTATTGCGCTACTTATTTCATTTCTCTAGTGCGTAGCAAGGTAATTCTTTAGGAGTAAGGCATGAAAATAGGTAAAAAAACAATAATATTTTTCATTGTATGTATTATCAGCGTCGCCGCGGCATCGTGCTTTTTTCCTGCGGGCGTCTTTTCACAAACGAAAGAGGAGCTCGAAACAGAGCTTAGTAATATAGAGGCGCAAATCGCTGAGTATGAAAAGGAGATCACAAAAACAAAAACAGAAAAGCAAACATTAGCGAATAAAATTAGTCAGTTAAAAAAAGAACAGGAAAAAACACAGCTGCAGATCAAGGCCATTTCTGTTGAGATTAAGACACTAGACGCTACTATTTCGACTACCCAATCCTCTATTCAGGATGCTACCGAAAGACTCTCTATGGTAAAAGACCAGATAGCAAATATTTTGCAGGCGCTCCATGAGCAGGACCAACGATCGATGACAGAGATTTTTTTCTCCGAAGGCGGATTTCCCGCGCTTTTCAGCGACCTTGAATCATTGCAAAAGCTTTCTCAAGGGCTCGCCGATAAAATGAACGAGATACGAGGGGTAAAAGAGGACCTGGAAAGCCAATATTCCGAGTTAGAAGTAAAACAAGGGGAGAAGAAAAACTTTCTTGCCGTACAGGTGTTACAGCGACAAAGCACCCAAGCAAAAGCCAATGAGCAAAGTAAGCTGCTGAAAGAAACACAAGGGAGGGAATCGCGCTATCAGGCGATGCTTACTGACTCACAGAAACGAGCGCGGGAGATCAAGGGGAGGATATATGAATTAATTGATGCACGCGTGCAGATTACATTTGGCGACGCAGTGGGCATTGCCGAGTGGGCTTCAGAGAAGACAGGTGTGCGTCCTGCGCTTATTCTCGCTATTCTTACACAGGAATCAAATCTTGGTAAAAACATAGGAACATGTAATCGTCCGGGAGATCCGCCATCAAAGAGTTGGAAGGTGATTATGAAGCCAACGCGAGATCAGGAGCCATTTCTTGCTGTTACTCGGGAATTAGGGCTGGATCCGGACGTCACACCAGTGTCATGTCCTATGAAGGCAGCGAATGGAAGTCAACTTGGGTGGGGTGGCGCGATGGGTCCCGCACAGTTTATTCCGTCTACGTGGGTGTTGTATAAAAATAAGGTTGCTGAAATGACAGGCATAACGCCTGCAAACCCGTGGGATATGCGCGATGCGTTTATAGCAACCGCATTGCTTATGAAAGATAATGGAGCAACAGCGAATACTGCCGATGCGGAGTGGAAGGCGGCAATGCGGTATTTTTCCGGGTCAACGAATGTAAAATATCGCTTTTATGGCGATAGTGTTCTCGCGCTTGCACAGCGATACGAAGATGATATTCGCACGTTAAAACAGCAATAGAACAATAGTATTTCTCTCAAAAGCGTGGTATTATCCGCGCTTGGTATGAAACAAGAGCAAAACATTTCAGCGCGCGCAGTATTTGCGGCATTTTGGCGGGGAGTCAAACCATATAAATTGGCTTTTTTTGGCAGTGTTTTTTGCTTCAGCATAGGAATGATAGTGAATGTCTTTATTCCTATTTTATACAAAGAATTCTTCGACATATTGAATGTGAGCGTTGATCGCATTACAGCGACGCCATCTCTTGTACGTATTGTGATATATGTTGGTCTTTTGCATGGGCTAAGCTTTGTATTCTATCGAGGCTCCTTGTTTATATACAACACAGCATCATCAAAGATCATGGCGCGGTTGAGGCAAAATGCGTTTAATTATATGGTACTTCATTCATATAGCTTTTTCGCGAGTAATTTTACCGGGAGTCTAGTACAGCGTGTGAATAGATTTAGCCGATCGTTTGAGCGTATCGCGGATACGATATCATTCAATGTTATTCCACTCATCATTGCGGTTATTGGTGCTATCGCAGTGACGCTCGTGGTGGCACCACCCATTGCGTTGATCATTGCGTGTTGGGTAGTGATCTTTGTGCCATTCCATATTTTCTTTGCACGATGGAAACAGAAGTATGATATTCTTGTCGCCACCGCGGATTCAAAAACAACCGGTGTGCTTGCAGATAGTATTACCAATCAAAACGCGATCACACTTTTTACTGGTTATCAGTACGAAAAGGAATTATTTGAAGCAGTAACTGAGGATCAAGCAAAAAAGGCGCGCTTTTCTTGGAACCTTGGTGGTGTCGTAGAGATGATGCAGATGATCTTAGTGTACGCTGTTGAATTCATTGTTTTTTATTTCGCTATTTTTTATTGGCAAAGAGAGGAAATTACTATCGGTGTGTTTGTGCTCGCACAGGCATATATCATCGGTCTTTCACAACAGCTGTGGAGCATAAGCAGGGTTATGCGCGATGTGTATGAAGGCATGGCTGATTCACGAGAAATGGTGGAGATCCTTTCACTGCCATATGAGGTAAATGATGTGCCGAACGCAGGAACTCTTGCTGTGTCTGCGGGCGCGATTGCATTTAAAAACGTATCGTTTAATTTTAATGAAACACGAACAGTGCTTCATGATATTGCAATAAATATTCACGGAGGTGAAAAGATTGCGCTAGTAGGACCATCGGGTGCTGGGAAAACAACATTTGTTCGACTTATTTTACGATTATATGATCCGGTAAGCGGTGCAGTACAAATCGATGGGCAGGACATTAAAACAGTGACGCAGGAAAGTTTGCGCACGCATGTAAGCTTGGTCCCCCAAGACCCAGTGCTATTTCATCGTACGCTTATGGAAAATATTCGCTACGGCAGGCGCGACGCAACAGATGCAGAGGTGATGCGAGCGGCAACGCTTGCGCACTGTGACGAATTTATCGAAGAATTGCCACAAAAATATGAGACATTCGTGGGTGAGCGCGGTATTAAATTATCAGGCGGTGAGCGTCAGCGCGTGGCAATCGCGCGCGCCATTTTGAAAAATGCCCCAATCTTGATCCTCGACGAAGCAACATCAAGTTTGGATTCTCATTCGGAATCGCTTATTCAAGACGCGCTTGATACGCTTATGCATAGCCGGACAACTATTGTTATTGCACATCGGCTTTCTACAATCAGAAAAATGGACCGCATTATAGTGATGGAGCACGGGAAAATACACGAAGAAGGGACGCACGATGAGCTTATAAAGAAAGAAGGGGGTTTGTATGAGAAGCTTTGGAAGCTCCAGGTGAGCGGGTTTATACACGAGGAAATGGAGGGGGAGTAAAAGACCATGCGGTGTTGACACATCCTCTCGTTTCGTATGAAACGGCAAAGGCGGTGCTGGGAGAAAATCTCATGCGCCTGTTTTCTGAGCTTTAAAAAAGCACAAAGCCCCTTGGTCCATAATGGATCAAGGGGTGTTTTATTTATACACAGGAGCTAGTACAATAGGAAGCATGAACAAGAAAAAAATTCTCAAAGAAACCGAGACAATGGTGCAAAAGAAATTCGAGAAAGAAGGCACAGGACATGACTGGTGGCACGTGAAACGCGTGTGCATAAATGCGGCTTCGATCGCAAAAAAAGAAAAAGGAGTAGATGTGTTTATTGTACAATTAGGCGCCCTACTCCATGATATTGCCGACTATAAATTCCACAACGGCGATGAATTGGCTGGCGGGAGGGCAACGAAGGAGTGGTTATCTCGTATGGAAGCTGATACAGATATGATAGAAAAGGTGGCGCATATCGTAGACAATGTTTCATTTAAAGGATTGGGGGTCGCATCTCGTATGCATTCACTTGAGGGAAAGATCGTGCAGGACGCTGACCGGCTTGATGCAATTGGTGCTATTGGTATCGCGCGCTCATTCGCCTATGGCGGGCACAAAGGAAAGCCGATATTTGATCCTACTGGAAAAGTGCAAAAGCATACGACGTTTGCGCAATATAAAAAAGAAAATAATTCCAGCGTGCATCATTTTTATGAAAAACTCATTCACTTAAAAGGCCTCATGAATACAAAAACAGGAAAGGCAATGGCAAAAAAGAGGCACGCTTTTCTCATGACATATTTAAAAGAATTTCATGCGGAATGGGAAGGGAAAAAATAATACAAAAATATGATAAAGTTGTTTCACGAAATGGCGGGTTGGAAGAAGATCGTGGTGTATGTACCGCTCACGCACGCTGATGCGCTGCGAACGGCGATCGGCGAAGCGGGAGGAGGCACGCTAGGCAATTATTCTTTTTGCAGTTTTTCAGTGCGCGGCGTGGGACGATTCCGGCCCGATGCTGGCGCGAGCCCGCATATCGGAGAGGTAGGGAAAATTGAACAAGTAGAAGAAGAACGCATCGAGGTGACCTGCGCGCCTGACGTGATAGGGAAAGTGATCGCCGCAATCAAGGCAGTACATCCATATGAAGAAATCGCTCTCGATGTGTATGCGCTTGAAAATTGGTGATATGGACTTACCGGATCGAATTTAAATACACATCATAATGAATTGGTTTTTAATTGCATTGACGGCTCCAGCGTTATGGGGATTGGTCAATCACTTAGATAAATACATAATTTCCCGCTATTTTAGCGGGAAAGGTGTTGGGTCTCTTGTGCTATTTACGAGTATGAGCGGATTTGTTGTTGCCGTGTTCATCGTAATACTAGGCCACGATGTACTCTCATTTGGTGTTATGAGCGCCATTATTATTGCCATTAACGGGGTAATTCTTGTTGCGTCGTTCATTCCATATTTGCATGCACTTGAGAAGGAGGAGGCGTCTACAATTACAGCATTATTTCAGTTTATACCCGTTTTCAGCTACTTTTTAGCACTTTTTTTTCTGCATGAGGGTCTGAGTGCTCAGCAAATTTTCGCATCCCTTCTTGTTATTACTGGCGCGATTATTATCTCCCTTGATCTCTCAGTGGCAATTAGATTTAAGGTAAAGCCATTCCTATTGATGGTCCTTTCTGCCTTCATGATTTCGATCAGTGGTCTTGTTTTTAAAATGATTGCAATTAAGGAGGATTTTTGGGGGACTGTATTTTGGGAATATATGGGAGGAGCATTGTTTGGGTTGGCTCTTTTTTTATGCATCGGCCTTTACAGGAGGCAATTTCTGGCAACCATTGCAAAGGGCAGGGTTATGGTATTTGGCCTTAATTCCCTTGCAGAGTTTTTGAATATCTTTGCAAAACTGATTGTTAACTTTGCAAGTCTCTTGGCACCTCTTGCGTTGATATGGGTGGTGAATGGCTTCCAACCGCTCTTTGTTTTTGTTTACGGAATTATTTTAACATTATTTTTTCCTCATATTGGGAGAGAAGCACTAGGGAAAAAGAGCATAGCGCAAAAAGCGATAGCGATAATTATTATTTTTATTGGTGCATACTTTCTTTTAGGATAAGCATGCACTAGGAGCTCTCTCTTCTATATGGATCATTTTGTATACATTCTTAAATGCGCGGATGGCACGTTCTATGTCGGTTCGACTAATAATCTTGAAAAAAGGGTTACTCAACACAATACGGCAAAGGCGGGTGCTCATTACACTAAAATTCGTCGACCAGTGGAGCTCGTGTATTTTGAGGTCGTAAAAACACTCATAAAGACGCGTCGGCGAGAGGCTGAGATCAAGCGGTGGCCAAGGGAAAAGAAGATAGAGTTAATCAAGTCTCACGCATAAGTATTTCACATGCGGATAAATATATGGTAGTATGTTTGCTTATCATGTAGATGAGATGGAAAGGTCCCGCATTTTCGCGGGATTGCGATTTATAGCGTTATAGTATCCTATATGGCTCAAAATGAAATTATAATTAGATTTGATGATGTGTCTTTCGAGTACGGGCACACCAAACCCATCCTGCATGAGGTAAGTTTTTCGGTGCGCCGAGGGATGAAAGTAGCTCTTATGGGCCAGAACGGCGCGGGAAAAAGTACGCTTTTTTCCTTGATAACAAAAGAGGCACAGCCAGAATCGGGGAAGGTGAATATTGATGGTGGCCTTTCTATTGCTACCGCGCGCCAAGTCATCCCACGCGATCAATTGGATCTGACGGTGCGGGAATTTTTTGAGAAATGCTTTCAAAAGAAAGTATATGACATTGACCCAAAAATCGCTGCGGTGCTTGAGGTGGTGCATCTTTCTGCTCCCCATGAGAGAATTATCAAGTCATTTTCTGGCGGGCAGCAGGCGCGACTATTGCTTGCATCAGCGCTTATTCAAGACCCCGATATTTTACTTCTCGATGAGCCGACAAATAATCTTGATAAGGCGGGTATCGCACATCTGACAAATTTTCTTAAAAAATATCAAAAAACGGTTATTGTTATTTCCCATGACTCCGGATTTTTAAATTCTTTCACTGACGGTGTTTTGTACCTCGATGTATTTACCAGAAACATTGAGTATTACGTGGGGAATTATTTTGATGTGGTTAAAGACATAACGGTGCGCATAGAAAAAGAAAACAGCAAGAATGCCCAGCTTGCAAAAGAGATTCAAGAAAATAAAGACAAAGCAAACTTCTTCGCGCAAAAAGGTGGGGGTATGCGTATGGTGGCAAAACGCATGCGTGAAAAGGCGCAGGATCTTGAAGAATCAAAAGTTGATGTGCGGAAGGAAGATAAAACAATTCGCCCATTTCACATACCCGCACAAAAGGATCTCATGGGGGATATTATTACTATCACCTCGTTTACCACGCTTAAAAACCACAAGCCCGTATCACATAAAGTAAAAATCGCCCTCAAAAAAAATGAGCATCTATTACTTACGGGGCCCAATGGCATCGGTAAGAGTACATTGCTTGAGCTCATTGCGGGTGGGGATGCACCAGGAATAAGCGTGAACACAGAGGTTGAGATTGGATATTACAGACAAGATTTTTCCACGCTTAATTTTGACGATACGGTGTATGATTCGCTGTTATCTATTATGCAGAAGCAGGATGAGCACGAGATGCGCTCAGTTGCCGCTGGCTTCCTCCTTACAGCAGATACTATGCGCACAAAAATCGGAAGCCTGTCAGAAGGACAAAAAGGGTTAGTCGCGTTTGCGCGCCTCGTACTGCAGAAGCCGGGACTTCTAATTTTCGATGAACCGACTAATCATATCAATTTCAGACACATTCCATTTATCGCCGAGGCACTTAATACGTATCAGGGCGCGATGATTCTCGTGAGCCATGTGCCTTCATTTGTGAACAAAATCCGCATCGACGAGGTTCTCGATCTAGAGACATTATAGACTGTTTTTACCCGCCGCATCTCCTGCGACGAACCCAGTTGTCCAGCAGAGCTGGAGGCTGTAGCCACCGGAGGGCCGGTCTATGTTTAATATGTCACCGACAAGGTAAAGATTGGGGAATATTCGTGAACGCATTGTTTTTGGGTCAATCTCTGTAAGTGAAACACCGCCACTGGTGATGATTGCCTTATCCATGCCCAGGAGCTTATCTGCGTGTACTGGAATATTTTTTAGGTGGGAAATAAGACGTAGACGTTCTTCGCGCGTGATACTGTTACACACCGTTTCTGGCTGTATTGCGCATTGCGCAAGAATGATGGGCACAAGCGCGGCGGGGATGAGTGTAGATAAGGAGTTGCCTATTTTTTTATTGCTATGCTCTGTAAATGTGTTTTGCAGTGTGATGTCGAGCTGTTCCTGATTAAGTGATGGGAGGACATCTATCGATACAATGACCTCTCCGGTTTTTAAAAGTTCTCCGATCTTTTTACTCATATGAAGGACGACAGGCCCACTTATGCCAAAGTGGGTAAAAAGGATCTTTCCTCGATCCGTTTTCTGTTTAACCATATTTTGAAACACACTGATTTGCGCGTCTGCGAGGGCAATGCCTGCTAGTTTTTTTATCCAAGGGTCTTTTATGACAACAGGCACCAGTGATGGCGTGGGTTCGGTGATTACATGGCCGATCTTTTTTAGCCATGTAAATCCTTCTCCGGTAGAACCTGTTTCTGGGTGAGAGCTTCCACCGGTTGCAATGATAATCGTGCGCGCGAGTACTTCTTTATTCGTGCGCAATAGTACTCCTGTTATTGTTGGTGAGGGCGTGCGAGATACGAGAAGATCACGAACAGGGGAGTTAGACATGATCGTTACGCCGCCGGCGCGCATGTATTCTATGAGTACATCCCACACCGATTGTGCGCGATTACTCATAGGAAATACACGCTGTGCGTCTTCAATTTTTGTTTCCATACCATGAGTATGGAAAAACTCGAGCGTTTTACTGACATCCCATTGCGAGAAAGTAGAAAAAAGAAACTTGCCATCATCTTTGAGCTTCTCTAAAAATTTTCGCGTATCAAATTCCGCATTTGTAAGATTACATCTGCCACCCCCGGTAAGTAAAAGTTTTTTCCCGAGTGTGTCGTTTTTCTCTAGTAGTAGTACGCGTGCGCCATGCTCGGCTGCGCGTCCTGCGGCCATCATGCCTGCGGGACCGCCACCGACCACAACAACATCCCATATTGCTGGCGGTGTAGCCGTGGGGTCCTTTTTTGAATTCATATAGTAATATAACAAACTCTCAGCCTACGGCGGAGAGTTTGTTATTTCTCCTCTATCGTTAAGCCGAGTTCTTTGAGCTGTGCGGCATCTATTTCTGCTGGAGCATTCATCATTGGGTCCCTTCCTTCGCCGGTCTTAGCAAAGGCGATAACCTCACGGATGTTTGGCTCATTTTGAAGAATCATCATCAGTCGATCAATACCAGGCGCAAACCCACCGTGCGGCGGTGTGCCGTATTTAAATGCCTCAATCATGTGACCGAATTTTTTCTCCTGATCTTCTTTACTAATGTTCAGTAACTCAAATACGCGTTGCTGGATGTCTGCTTTGTGGATACGCATACTTCCGGAGCTTAATTCATATCCATTGAGTACGAGATCATATGAGTTTGCGCGAATAGCGTAGAGATCTTCTCCGCTCACGAGCTTTGGCATGTCTTCTTCTTTCACTGAGCAGAATGGGTGGTGCGCGGCAGTAATAGCTCCCTCCTTGTTTTTTTCAAACATCGGGAAATCAACCACCCACGCGAATGCGAGCTCGTCAGGATCCTCTTTGTTCTCTCGTATGTCGGGTTTGTCAGAGCCGTATCGTTCCATTGATTCCGCATAGGTGAGGCGCGGAAATGGAGTTTTAGAAATTTTCTTTTTAGGGAAAAGCGTGGTTACAAGCTCGATAAACATCTCCTCAGTATATTGGAGAATATCTTCCTGAGTAACGAATGACATTTCATAATCAAGTTGGGTGAATTCCGGCTGGCGATCGCCTCGCGTATCTTCATCTCTAAAACATCGAGCAATTTGAAAATATTTTTCGAACCCCGCGATCATGCACAGTTGCTTGAATTGCTGGGGGGATTGGGGGAGTACATAGAATTTTCCGTTCTCAAGTCGCGATGGCACGACATATTCACGCGAACCCTCGGGAGTTCCTTTCATCATGATCGGTGTTTCTATTTCTACGAACCCGTTTTTATGCATGTAATCCCTAAAAAACGAAACAACCCTATCTCGAGTCCTGATGTTGTTTTGCATGCGTGGCCTTCGAAGATCGAGATAGCGGTATTTGAGGCGTGTTTCGTCATTAACATCTCGCCCGTCTGCCTGAATATCGAATGGCGGAGTCTGGGCTTCATTGAGCACAGTGAGTGAGAGAAGCTCAAGTTCTACAGTGCCGTTGAGTTCATCTTTATTAATCATTCGCTCAGGGCGAGCGTTTACCATACCGGTTACTTCGATAACCCATTCTGGGCGGAGGGTAGTCGCGATTTGATGTGCTTCAGCGTGATTAGGCAGGGCGACCATCTGCACCATGCCGGTTGCATCGCGCAGATCAATAAAAATAAGCTTGCCGTGATCGCGCCGAATAGTAACCCAGCCATCAAGCCGTACTTCTTGGCCGATTTTTTCTTTGAGATCTTTGATGTATGTCCGTTCCATGCGGGAAATTATAGCACAAACTAAGCGTCCTGAATAGTACCCTGCTCGCGTAAAAGATCGTTTTCAAATGCAATAATTCCATGCACATCTTTTGCGTAATGAGAGACGTCGGGGAAATCAAGCGCTATGATCTTTTTATATACACTATTGATAAGTTTGCGTGTGCGCTCGACCTCATCTTTTTCAATAATAAG
>JANLHQ010000103.1 GCA_024654415.1 Candidatus Azambacteria bacterium
AAAGAGAGGCGTGGAAAATTTTTTACGGCTTGTGACACCAAGAGCACAGGAAGAATATGTTCTTAATGTGTGGCAGCGCGTGGAGATAAAGCTTGGAAAATGGCTTGAAGGTCAGCTCTTGCTTGGGTGTATTGTGGGAATTACCGTCTTTGTCGGGCTTTCAATAATCGGTGTGCCATATGCGCTCCTACTGGGGCTCGTGGCAGGGATTTTTGAAATCATCCCGATTGCAGGACCACTATTTTCGGCGCTTGTTGGCGTTTTTGTTGCGTTCCTTGTTTCTCCGGTGCTCGCACTCCTCGCACTCTTTTTTTATGGCGTACTGCAGCAGGTCGAAAATCATATACTCGTGCCTTTATTTATGAAAAAAATTACCGGGCTTAACCCTGTGGTGGTTATTGTGGCGTTGCTGGTTGGCGCAAAGCTCGGTGGTATTTTCGGCATGCTTATCGCGGTGCCACTTGCGACGGTGGGAGGGGAGTTGTTGGATGATCTCGCCAAGAAAAAGGCGGGATCAGCGTAAGAGTAGAAAAAGAGCGATGGCAACGACAATAACTTCCGTCATGATGCCAAGCCATCGCGGCGGATCTGTTTCCTTGGGTACGATAAGCGTATGCCAAAATACATGGAATTGCATTTGGCGGCGAAGATATTTCCCACGTGAGAAGAAATAAATTGCCGAGAGGCCATCAGGGACAATGCCGAAAAATGCACCCCACAATATAAGGGCTTGTTCTGGAGAGTCAAAGCGTTGCAATACAAAAAATATAATAAAAAGCCCTGTGGCAATATCGGCAATTATTTTGTATGCGGTTGTCCTTTTTGATGACGTGATGGCATATTCCCAATGCGGAGCGACATCGAGAAGATAATGAACACTTGATGCGGAGAGCGCAAGAAGTGCCGGATGGTGGATGTAGGTTGCCAGTGCGGCGCCGACAAGCATGTGAGGAGCGAGTATCATTGTATAAAAATTATATGACAGAAAGCATACCAACAGTATATCTCATTGCAACCCCAATAGGGAATTTGGAAGATATTACAATGCGCGCAGTACGTATGTTGCGTGAAGTTGATCTCGTGCTGTGTGAAGATACGCGAGTGGCACGAAAACTTCTTTCAGCATATGACATTAAAAAACCGCTCGAGTCATATCATCAGCATAGTGCTCCTGCAAAACTTGTAGCAATCGGCGACATGCTCGCAGGAGGAAAAAGTATCGCGTTTGTATCAGATGCCGGTACACCGGGGATATCTGACCCCGGTGGTATGTTGGTGCGTACGCTGGTCGAACGATTCGGCGATGCGATTCGTATCGTACCGATTCCTGGTGCGAGCGCAGTACTTGCCGCACTGTCCATATCAGGGTTTTTTACGGACCGCTTTCGTTTTTTGGGATTTCCTCCTCACAAAAAAGGACGCAAAACATTTTTTCAAACTATCGCGGAAATTCCCGAGGCAGTAGTGTTATATGAGTCCAAGCACCGTATAGAAAAAGCACTTGAAGCGCTTACCAGCACTATTGGAATGCGGCAGATTGTTGTTGCGCGTGAACTAACAAAGCAATTTGAATCAATCTATCGCGGCACCGCGCCTGAGTGCCTCGCCGCGCTCAAAAACGATGATATGAGGGGAGAGTTTGTGGTGGTTATTGCGCCGGCAAAAGTATAAATGCATAGTAGCGCAGATTTCTTCTTAGGAATACTATACAAACAAGTTTCAGTGATTTGAGTAGCTGGTATGGTTGTGGTAATGTACAAAAATGAAAGAAACAAAAAAATTCTATGTGACTACATCTATCGCCTATGTGAATGCGCCACCGCATATCGGATATGCGATGGAGCTTCTGCAAGCAGATGTGCTTGCGCGCTATCATCGTCTTTTAGGAGAAGAGGTGTTTTTTCTGACCGGCACTGATGAGCATGGTAAAAAAATAGCCGAGGCGGCGGCAAAGGCAGGCATGGAAACACAGACTTATGTAGACTCTGTGTCTGCGCAGTTTGGTGTGTTGTGTAGGAAATTAGAAATCAAATATGACAACTTTATCCGCACCACTAGCAAAGAGCACAGAGCATACGTACAACATGTATGGAAGCACATGGAGGAGAGAGGAGATATTTATAAAGCAATGTATGAGGGCCGGTATTGCATAGGATGCGAGGCGTTCTTGCGAGAAGCAGAAATGGATAATGGCGTATGTCATATCCATAAAAAAGAAACACAAGCGGTTCACGAGGAAAATTATTTTTTCAGATTTTCAAAATATGCCGCACAGATTGAGCAAGCCATTCGAGAAGATACAATTCGCATTCTGCCGGAGTTCCGTAAAAAAGAGATCTTAAATTATTTTTCTGATGAAGGAATAAAAGATTTTAGCGTATCGCGCCCGAAAGAAAGTGTAGGGTGGGGGATTCCCGTGCCAGGAGATGAAAGCCAGATCATCTATGTGTGGATCGATGCGCTCATGAATTATCTTTCTGGCATCGACCTTGAGGAAAGTAAGATGACAAATATATGGCCGGCAGATGTGCACGTGATCGGCAAAGACATTATGCGATTTCACACAATGATGTTACCGGCATTTTTAAAGTCGCTAGATTACAAATTTCCACGATCTATCGCTATTCATGGGTTTATTCTTGCGGAAGGGCAAAAGATGTCTAAGTCCCTAGGGAACGTTATCGACCCAATAGCAGTGATAGCGGAGCACGGTGTAGAGCCGGTACGGTATTATTTGTTGCGTGAAATCCCATCCGATGGTGATGGTGATTTCTCATTTGCGCGGTTTAAAGAGCGCTATACGGCCGATCTGCAAAATGGACTCGGTAATCTCATTTCTCGTGTTTCAGTATTGGGAGTTGGAAATTCTGAGGCAGTAAAAGATATTACTGTGAGTGGTATAAAAGTGCGTGAACAGGATATATATAAAGAATACGTATCTGCAATCGATGCATTCCAGCTACATCGCGCGCTTGAGCATGTGTGGGTATTAGTCGAACAATCAAACAAAATAGTGGAGGAAACAAGGCTATGGGAACTTGCTGCGCACGATATACAAAAAGCAAACGAAGTGTTTGCGAAGCTCGCGCTTACCTTTGCTTCCATCGCATATATGCTTGCGCCATTTCTTCCAGAAACTGCAGAAAAAATTGCCGTTGCGATCGGTACGGACATTGCTGCGCTTTCCGGTGATAGTGATATCCCAGTGCGATTTCAAAAGCCGGCAACATCTCTTTTCCCGAAGCTACTATAACAATGCTTATCGATTCCCACACCCATGTTAATTTTAAGGATTTTGACGATGACCGCGATGCGGTTATCAAGCGATGCCTTGATGAAAATATTTGGATGATCACTGTGGGAACGAACGCTATGCATTCAAAGAAAACGGTTGAGATGGCGCATACATATCCAGAAGGCGTATACGCGGCAGTAGGTATTCACCCTCATGATAGCGGGGCAACTGAAGAATTTTCTGTCATAGAGCGGTTAGCGGAAGATGCTAAAGTGGTGGCAATAGGGGAAACGGGATTGGATTATTTTAGAATAGAGAAAGGCGAGGAGAGTATAAAAAAACAACAGCAAGAACTTTTTATTAAGCACATTGAGCTTGCGCAGAGGATAAAAAAAACACTCATTATTCATTGTCGAGACGCTCATGATGATCTTATCAGGATTCTTACTGAACACGGGAAAGGAAGCGATGGACAGCGCAAAGGAGTAATGCATTTTTTTACCGGTACGCAGGAGTACGCGAAGAACTATCTAGACCTCGGGTTTTATATTTCATTTTCTGGTGTGCTGACATTCACGCATGACTACGATGAGCTCGTAAGGATGATACCAATGGACAGAATATTAATAGAAACGGATGCGCCATTTGTGGCCCCCGTGCCACACCGCGGGAAAAGAAATGAGCCGTCATATGTGAAATATACGGCTCAACGGATCGCAGAAATAAAAGGATTATCCTTTGAAGGGGTCGCGATGCAGACAACGCAGAATTCGCGGGAGTTGTTTGTAATATAAGACTATGAGAAAGAAGCGTGCCAATGATCTATTTCCTGAAGATAGGTTGTGCCATTCGGGAAGGTGTATTTCATACCTAACGCGGTAGGTGTTGATGAGGTAGCGGTTGCCATAATGTAGGCGGTAAGCTCAGCATTAAAACTAAAATCAACTCTCGGCTGACCGAGGCCGTGGGTTGCGTGTCCTGTTTCAGTCCCCCCAGATATTGTCAGCGAGCAACCGCACGAACTATTAAGTGAGAGGATGCCATTGATCGCGTTCTGTGGAAGTTGTTCAACGCTGGTGCAAGTGCTAATCGTCGGGTCGGTGCAATTCCCTGTGCTATAAAATAAAATCCCGGCATCGGTAAGGACTTTTCTGACACTTGCATCGTCTGTTGTTGTAGTTGGCACGGTTGTAATAGGTTCTATGCAGATGATCTTATTCCATGGGAGCGGCACCCCTCCAATTTTTGCCACGGTACCCCCTGTTCCCGCAAAGAAGATGAGAAGCTCATTGATGACAATCCACGCACCAAAAACGATAAGAAGGCCGATAATAGTATTTCTAATTATTTTTATGCCTTCTTGGCGTGCTCCCGGCGACCCCCCTGAAGTGAGTATTTTAAATCCCGCCAACGCGAATGCGAGTACCGCAAGCGCGGGGGCGATTGCCTTAGTTAAAAAATCAGTAATATTTTGGCCAAGAACGAAGATATCGCAGAGTGTGCACATTCCTTCGATTTTTGATGTTCCCACTATATCTTGTGAGGAGAGCCCGCATGATACAAGCGGTTCCCCTATACTCCACGCGAGTGTTATAAGAGGAATTATCGCAATGGCGACGGATAGAATGATTATTTTTTTCCACATGTATTCATTATATACTGTACAGATGTGAAAGAGCAATTTTAGAGCGCGGTAGGGATATATCAGTGAGATGGGTTCCGATTGATTCCTCCAATAAAATCTGCTAGGATATAAGGTATGCAAATCACATGGTATGGACAGGCGTGTTTTAAGATTACAAGCGGCGACACCACTATTGTTATAAGTCCATTTGGGCGTGGGGTAGGGCTTAATCCGCCACGAGGGAAGGCGGATGTAGTGTTGTTGTCGGGCGACGGGAGCGATAGCGATGTCGCCACCACTGATAGTGGCGTTGTAATCTCAGGCGAAGGCGAATATGAGGTACAAGGAGTGCTTATTAATGGCTTTTCCTTTTTTTACGCACCCGAGGGCACGGCTACGCCACGAAAATCAACGGTCTATACAATTGTCGTAGAGGGTATGACGCTGTGCCATCTTGATAATGCCATGCCAAAGCAGGTAGATGCTATTTTAGAAGAGATCGGCGATGTTGATGTTCTTATGGTACCAGTGGGGGGCACGCACCATATCGGAAAAGAGGAAGTGCGTATGCTTGATGCAGAGGCAGCGGTGGCGCTTGTGGGAAAGATAGAGCCACGCGTTGTGATCCCGATGTATTACAAGGTTCCCGGGCTTACGATCTCCTTGAATGGTGTTGATGCATTTTTGAGGGCGATGGGTTCACAGCATGATACGACGCCCGTTGATAAAGTAACTTTGAAGAAAAAGGATCTTCCCCAAGACGAAACAAAAGTAGTAGTGCTTTCAACGTCATAATATTTTTTCTATGATGCAATTTTTACAGCAACTAAAATATAAGCCAGAACCAGTCAAAAGAAAAATATTTCTTTTGACTATGATCGGATTTTTTATAATCGTGGCATCGCTCTATGTGTTTTCTATACGCACGTCTGTTGCTCATTCGTTAAGTGAGCGCACGGAGAACACCATGGGACTGCCGGGCGAGTTTCGTCTTCCCGGGCTTAAAGAGAGTGTGACGGCGAATGTAAAAGATATCATGCAAGGAATTAAAGGTATGAAAGGTCAATAATAATACATGGCAGAAGAAGAAAGAAAATTCCCCATAGGAAATGTCGAGGAGCGAGAGATCGTCGACGAAATGAAGGAGTCGTATCTTGATTATGCGATGTCCGTTATTGTGACGCGCGCATTACCCGATGTGCGGGATGGAAGTAAGCCGGTGCACCGGAGAATTTTGTATGCAATGTCAGAGCTTGGTCTTCGGCATAATGTGAAATTTTTGAAATGTGCGCGCATTGTTGGAGATGTGCTTGGTAAATATCATCCGCATGGAGATATGGCGGTCTATGATGCGCTTTCTCGCATGGCGCAAGATTTTTCGCTTCGCTATCCACTGGTGGATGGGCAGGGAAACTTCGGCTCGGTAGACGGTGATTCTCCTGCAGCGATGAGGTATACCGAAGCGCGGCTTACGGCGATTGCTGAAGAGATGCTTTTTGATATTGAGAAAGAAACCGTTGATTTCGTTGA
>JANLHQ010000104.1 GCA_024654415.1 Candidatus Azambacteria bacterium
GATGATGAGAAATTACTACGCCCAAAAGAGCCAGACAAGCGTCCCAATTGAAGGAAGCGTTATATAGGAGAAAAAATGGACAACGGGCAATATGTAAGAACAACTTGTTGGACCTCAATCACCCTGATCTTATGGGCGTTGATCAGCGAATTGGTACAACCCTCTTTTGTGGTTTGGTTTTCGTTTTCCTTTTTCTGTTTTATCGGCCTTGCTTCGTGGGCTACCAATAGGAAGCAATGAACAAAAAATCATTCATGGAAGATAACGGAAACGACTGGCACAACGCGGGTCAGGGAATGCAGATGACAAAAATGGTCAACGGCAAGCCAACCATACGCCACGCGATCAAGGCTGATGCAGTTGCAAGAATGGAAATGATTATCAACATGGACTGGCGCAGGAAGCAGTATATTGTCGAGCAGGACTGGAAAAACCTGGCTAAACTTGCCGATGAATATTTTACACTTGGCGCATTGACCCTGGCCGGCGAGGTGCGCAGAGAGATACCAGCCTTTGGGCAGACTGCTCAATAAGGAGACAATGTGCTAACTTTTGAAAAATGGCTTGATGAATGGAAAATTGATAGCGATCATGAACCGACTGAAAAAGAAATTGATGCAATGCGTGATGCTTGGAGTGGTGCTATTCAAACAATGAACGATGCTAACATCTGCCCCGAATGTGGTGAGCCGTTTGATTTTTGTGCTATGGGGCATTATGAGGTTGCCAAAGCGCGGCGCCAGAATCGTACCTAGAAAGATGAATGTTTCGGGCGCACTATGGCGGTCTATTTCATCCGCCCGCCCGTTTCAGATATTCCCCGCCGCGTCGCACTGTAAACTACGAGATAACTTCAGACTAGGCACGGCATAAGCAGCGGTGGGGTCTCAGCACTGCGCGAGTTGCGCACTAAATCTGCAAAGAGGTAAACATGCCTGAAATTCGCGGTCTTGAAAATGCTCGGTTGTCTGGGAAAGTAATTTTTGATGCTCTCGGTTATGAATGGTATTACTATGCTGGGAAAATACGAATGACCGAAGCGGCGATTGAGAAACCAGACGAACAGCAAGAAAATGGTTATTGGTGTTCTTGGCATCAAGCACAAAATCTTTTAGAAGAATTTGGCTATTTATAAAACACGCCGAACAAAGCGTGCATTGTACTGCGCAATTCGCGCACTCCCAATTTGAACTCGACCTTTTTTTAGTTGCATATCGAGTAGCAACAAACATTTGTCCGAGTCCGCTCACGGATTATTCGGACGAGTCTTCGAGGTGAGCCTCTATTGGCTGACGATTTCTCGCCGCACTGCGCCATCCGACCTAAGCTATACGTGGCTGGCAATGCTTTTCATGAGTAACCCGGGCGGTAGCACCCGCTCACTTAGACGGGAATTTCCAGCGGCTCTTGTGCGGTGCGGGCTACCCGTCGCAGTTTGAGTTTATCCGCCAGTCAACCCATACGCCCTGCCGT